>CAYZKX010000114.1:0-8035 GCA_964479055.1 uncultured Flavobacteriaceae bacterium | reverse complement strand
ATGAATTTAATCTCAAATTCAGACTCATTTATCTTGGTGGTTTCGTAACTCCATTTTACTGGTTGGAGTATTTGAGAATAGCTAATAAAACTGAATAACAGGGCAATAAGTAGGGCTAAACGTTTCATAATATTTGATTAAAACACTACAAATAAATAAAATTTATACTAGTAAAGATATAAGGTCGTGTTAATATTATTCGGCCTTACAATCTAGTTTTTCTTATTTTTAAACTGTTTAACCAACCTTTCAATAGTGAAATCGAAGTACTTCCTCACTGCTTTTTTAAGTATAAGTGTTACTGTATTAGTAGCCCAAACTGTCAATTTTGAAACACTGCGCAAACAAACCGATACGTCCCGTTTTGTTATAGCTGCTGGAATAAATTTTGACTATAGCGATACCGATGGGGATTACATTTACAAATTAGGAGCAGAAGCAGGAGTGCAACTCAAGTCTAAAGACTCATTGAATATTTACTTCTTTGTTGCAAATTACCAACTCATTCGGTCTGAGGGACAAGACTTTTTAGATAACTGGTTTGCCCATATAAGATATAACTATAAACTAAGCAAAGTCATTAGAATTGAAGCCTTTGCCCAGACTCAGCATAATCAGCTTTTAGAAATTAGCGCCCGAAATTTAATCGGAGCAGGAATTAGATTGAAGCTCATTCAAAATAATGAACTTTTTAAAATGTATTTAGGCAACACATACATGTATGAAGTAGAGGAAAGCTCAACATTTAACACAAGATTTTATGACCATCGAAATAGCACCTATTTTTCTGTATCGTTCACTAGTAAAGAAAGTAAAATAGAAATAACCAATACCGTGTATTATCAACCTTTATATAGTGACTTTAGTGATTATAGAATTTTAGATGAATTTGTTGTTAAAATGCCTATTACTAAAACTTTAGAGTTTAATTGCGCTTTTAATTACTATCTGGATAACGTCATTCCTAGTGGAAATAGAGAATATTATGCCAATATAAGTTTAGGACTGGGCTATACCTTTGGCAGCAATAAAAACTGGTAACAATTATGAAAACAGCACTACTAACATTTATTTCAGGGACCTTGATCGTGGCTTCAATCCATGCTCAATCCAATTCGCAACTACTAAACTCTCTTGACTCTTATGTGGAAGAAGCCATCAAACTCTGGGAGCCTCCTGGGTTTGCTGTTACGGTAGTCAAAGATGGTGACATCATTTTTACCAAAGGTTATGGTGTGCGTACTTTGGGCAAAAATAATCCCGTAGACAACAACACACTCTTTGGCTGTATGTCTACTACTAAGGCCTTTGTAGCTGCAGGATTAGCCATGCTTGTTGATGATGGCAAGCTCAATTGGAATGATAAAGTGATAGATCATCTTCCTGAATTTCAGCTGAAGGATCCTTATATCACTAGAGAAATCAATATTATTGATTTGCTCACGCATCGTACCGGAATTGGTAATACCGATTACCTCTGGAGTATGATGTCCATATCATCAGATAGTGCCCTATATAAAATGCGTGAAGTGGATCCCTCGTATTCGTTGCGTTCAAGTTTTATCTATCAAAATTTATTTTATCTGGCAGCGGGCCAAGTAATAGAGAGAGTAAGCGGCATGAGCTGGGGAGAATTTTTAAAACAACGCGTCTATACTCCTCTTGGAATGAGCAATACGTATGCCACTTTAGAGGAAATTCAAAACATTGAAAACAAAGCGGATGCCCATTATAGAATAGATGGAACGATTAAGCGCATAGATCAGATGAGTGCCGATAAGATTGGTCCTGCGGGATCAATGTGGTCTTCTATTAACGACATTGGTAAATGGATTCAGTTTCTACAAAATAAAGCCGTTGTAGGTCAGGATACGTTAATCTCTCCTCAAAATTTTAAAATGCTTTTTACCCCTCACCAAATTGTTCCAGCTGCTCAGTTTTACCCGACCCAGCAGTTTACACAGCCAAAATGGATGACCTATGGATTGGGATGGTTTCAACACGATTATCGGGGTAAAATGGTGAATTTCCATACCGGAAGTTTACCAGGAATGGTTGCTATTGCAGGCTTACTTCAGGATGAAAAGATTGGTGTTTATGTGATGGGGAATTTGGATCATGTAGAATTAAGACATGCTGTAATGTACGCCGTATTCGACCTATTCTTGGATGGTAAAATATCAAGAGATTGGAGTAAAAAGTTCCACGGGCTCTATCATCCGGATACTGAACCTCCAAAAACGCCGCCGTTGGAAAAGGTAATAACTGCATCTTTAGATGTTAAAAGCTATACAGGCACTTATACTAATGATAAATATGGATGGGTTACTATTAGTCAAGAGTCTTCAGGCAAATTAAAGCTAAACGCCAACAACACTATTTTAGCCGATCTGGACCATTTTAATCACAACACTTTTGATGTGATGTTTGAACGTAAATACTATGGGCAGGGTAAAGTAACGTTCCGATTGAATGGCCAAGGTCATATAAGTTATATCGACTTCTTTGGGGAGCAGTTTTATAAAACCGAATAGTAATTTAATTGAATTAGATCGTAATAAACATTAACGCTTATTAACACTAGACCATTGTTTATTTTACTACCTTTTCAACTATGAATAGGGTTTGGTTTTCATTACTTCTTAGCGTGATGCTCACAGCATCTTCCTGTAAGAATTCTGTAGACTTTGAACATGAACGGTCACTTATTGAAGCTGAGATCGATTTAATTACACAGGCACACTTCGAAAAAAACGCGACCCTATTTTATCAGCCATATGCAAATTCATGGATAGACATTCGCAATGGTAGCATCAAAGAAGTGACTAAAGAAAATCAAGTTGAAGGGACCCAATCCTATTTGAATAGCATGGAGTTTCAACAAATGGAATTTTCAAAGGCACCCATTATTGAGATTTCTAATGACGGCACTCTGGCTACATATAGTAATACTGTTATAGTAAAAGGATTATTGCAAGGCGAACCCCTGTTCTGGGTGGTGGCTTGGCAAAATGTGTTGAGAAAAACAGAAGATAAATGGCAAATAATTAGTGCCGTCAATACAGAGGCGACACCATCTATTTCGGCTGAAACAATACTTAATGAGGTACGTTCTAGTTTGGGCCTCAATGATCCAGTGACTTCGGTATTTGCTTTGGCAAATTGTACAGATCCCGAAGGAAACGCATTCAAAACACTCATAATGTCTACTGCTGCTAATGGACGTATGGAACAACAAAGTGGTGCGAGACATTCCATTTTAAAACACGGTTCTTCCTCATGGGGCTATAATGTGAATACACAAAATTTACAGGACTCACTGGCAATTGGGATGCAAATATTCGCAAAATCACATGAGCTGCATTGGTTGAGCATGTATCCAGAGACACGTTACAATAATGCAACATATAATGGTATCATTGATTTTAATGGCCTAAAAGTCTTTAAAATCAGTTTTACCGATGACGCTCAAAAGCCAGTTAATTTCTATTATGCCTTTGACTCTTATTTACCAATAGCCTTCGATATTGAAGTGGATGACATGGGTAATACGGTAGCAACTTATTTTGAAAATTGGGACACGCTAAACGGTGTTTCCGTATTTAAGAATGCCACATTTGATCAAGGTGGACTTTTATTTAAGTATCATTTTTCTGAAATAGTCCTGAATTCACTAAAAGATCATGACTTGGAAAGTAAGAAGGCTGTGATTACTAATTAATCATGTTTAGAATTGGTAGAAACCAATCTCTTTCTTATTCTTAAAAGCTCACAAAATTCTTTAGTGACAATAATAAACTATATCAAGTAGTATTTATAGCTACGCTATTTAGTTGTTTTTTTGACGTCCATGTATGATGCAAAAAGTTAATAAAAGGAATTTAGAAGAACAAAAAAAGCTGCCCAAAGGCAGCTTTTTTTTTAATGTATTGTATTTTATAAATGGAATGCTAAACCAATTCCTCCTGCAGTAGTGGTACCACCTCCAAACTCTAGAATGATACCAATTGCACTACTGAGATGGTATTCTACACCAGCGTGAAGGTTAATACTAAAATCATCATCTCCGTCAAGAATGAAACCGGCATCAGCACCTCCCCAAATATCCCAATTTGAACCAAGTCCAAAAAGGCTATCAAAATAATAATCGGCTCTACCGCCTAATGCCAATGAATTTTCACCACTAAACCAAACCCTTGCTTCTGGTGAAACTGTTAAATTAGGTGCTACTTGTATTTCATAATGAGCAGCAATACTAGAGTTGTCTCCAAATTTAACAAAGGCATTTAAAGCGCCTCCATGATTTTCTTGGGCATAGGTTTGAGTCATCCCAAAAATTATTAATGAGGCAATTGCTAAAAAAGTAAATTGTTTTTTCATATAAGTTAGTTTTAAATGAACTCTAAAAATAAGGCTTTTTTAATAATAATTAATCAAAAATATATTAATCAACACAGATTCAATGCTTAATACATTAGTTTTGATTGTTTTTTAGCTTAAAACGATAAACGGCTTCAAGCTTAAAAAACAAGCTCCCATTTATTTTTGGATTTAGTTGTTCTCTATCATCATTAAAATTAAATGCGATAAATCCAAAACCAATTTTGTCACCATAATTATGAACTTCATAGTCATCAGTACTATAGCCAGCTTTTGCCCGCAGAATGATATTCTTAAATAAATTATTGAATTGAAAATACCCTGCAAATTCAAGGGCATTGAGTTGTACATAAGTATTGCTGTTGTCTTTTTCAATATTAAAACTGCGGCCTATACCAAAATAACTAAACCCGTAAGTGAATTGTCCAGATGTATAATTAATATCGGCCGAAATAGGTAAATACATATCCATTTCCAACTTCTTGTTTTCACTTAATGAATACCATCCAATAATTGGCGTTGTATAAAAGCCAAAAGCCTCAGTTGAACTGTAAACCCCAAGCCTGTAAACTAAGTTGTCTCTTTTTTTTAATTTCAAAAAACCATATCCTCCAAAAAAAAGATCGTTACCCGAAATTTGAGAATAATCGGAAGCCATTTTTGGTAACATAACCAGAGTCATTCCTAATTTGTCATTAAAACTGGTATCCAGTCCTATTTTAAGAGTTGTACTATATAAATTGGTATAAGGCGTCTGCATTCCTTTTTCCGAAGGAAATAATTGCAGTCTATTAAGACTAAATATTGCACCAGTAATAATGGCAGTGCTATAGTTTTTATCCAATACTATAGGTAAAGTCAGATTGGCCTCAAAACTAGTAACCTGAGTCTCTTCATTGGTGCCTTCAAAAGCATTTCCTGTAGTCATGGCGTAACCAATCTCTAATATGTCCACATAGTTCTGTGCCGATGCATATTTGGGAATAAGAAACATGCCTATTAAAAGCATTCGAATCATCTATCTTTATTTAATAAAGCAAACATATTTATACTTTAAAAATAGCATATCCAAAATTATGCGAAATGGATAATCTTGGACATACATGGAATTTTGGATAATTGGTATTAAATTAACTCAAGTCAATTTTTACACGAGGTATATTATATAACTTGCAAAAATTTACTGGGCCTTTGCCAAGATGACATTTATAACTGTCAGTCATAAACTTAATATTAATAAATGAAAGCCATTAAAAAGCTCTTTAAACTCTTCCTTATTGCTATTACTCTTGGCATTATAATCATTGTTCTTTTCTATCGTCAAGAAGCCTACCGCTTGTATAAGGTCATGACTTTTTTTGAACCTGAAAATATTTCTGAAAATTTTAGACAAATTGATGAAATATTCCCAACAAGAACTGTACATAGATCAACTCGTCCATTCACTTTTCCATATTCAAAGAATGAATTACAATTGCCTGATTCCTTTAAATTTAATGACTCTGTTATAAATACAAAAGCTTATCTAAACTATACATTAACCGACGCTTTATTGATCATTCAAAATGATTCCATAAAACAGGAATACTATGGTAATGGATTTACCTCCGGCGATAAACATATCTCTTTTTCAATGTCAAAATCGGTAATTTCGGCTTTAATTGGGATTGCAGTTGAAGAGGGTTATATTAAAAGCATTGAAAATACCATAACCGATTATCTACCCGAACTTAAAGGCACTGGATATGATGGTGTGCGCATAAAGGATGTGTTACAGATGTCTTCAGGAGTGGAATTCAATGAAGATTATAGTGATTTTTATTCAGACATTAATGTCTTGGGTCGCTATTTCGCCCTTGGAAGGCCAATGCGCAAGTTTGCTAAGCGAATGAAAAACGCTTATGAACCAGGCACATTCAACCAATATGTTAGTGTAGATACTCAAGTTCTTGGTATGTTATTGGTCAAAACTACGGGAAAAACCATCTCTGCATATATGCAAGAAAAGCTATGGCAACCTATTGGAGCTGAATCTGACGCCCAATGGGTAATTGACAATGAAGGTATGGAATTTGCCATTGGAGGGCTTAATTGTACCGTTAAAGACTATGCTAAAATAGGACAATTATTTCTGGATATGGGTTACTGGAATGGACGACAAATAATGCCAAAGAATTGGGTGATTTCATCGATTACACCTGATGCTCCACATTTAATGCCTGGTACGAGACCAAATGCTAAGAGAAAGGATGGTTATGGTTACCAATGGTGGATCCCTTATGGAGCAGAAGATGAGTTTAATGCGCAAGGCATCTATACACAATTTATTTATGTCGATCCTGATAAAGACTTAGTGATTGTGAAACTATCATCCAATTATCACTTTAAAACAGATACCACTGGATTCTTTCATGATCACGAAATAGAGCTTTACAGAACTATCGTCGAGTCCTTATAAATACCTCTATTCTTAAACTGCGCTAATTATGATTAGTATTAGACACATCTTATTCCCTTAAAATTATTAACTTTAAATAGGCCAATAACTCTAAACTACTATTATCAATTTCAACAAAGAGTCATGTATGCTAATTTATTTGACTTAATACGAGCAATCACTAAAGTTGAGGAAAGTGAGACTGCACTCATTAAAAATAGTTTTAAGCCGCTTTACCTTGACAAAGGCGATTACTTTTTGCAAGCCGGTAAAATAAACAGGCATGTTGGGTTTTTAAATAAGGGTTTGGTGCGATATTTTGTTTATAAGGACGGTGAAGAAGCCACTTTTGAATTTACAAAAGAAGGAGAGTTTATAGCCGATTACCAAAGTTTTAATAACAAGAATGCCTCTGTTCAAAACATTCAAGCCATTGAAGATTGTGAATTACTGATCATTAATTATGACGATCTTCAATCGATTTTTAAAAACACTAAAAACGGGAACTTTTTAGGTCGTATAATAATAGAACATCGTTTTGATATCATGGTTAATCAACTATTGGCCATATATATGCAAAGCCATGAGGAGCGGTATCATAGTTTTATTAAAAATTACGCCAATCTCAGTCAGCGGATTCCGCAATATCTCATTGCATCATATGTTGGTGTTAAACCCGAATCTCTTAGTCGCATTAGAAGACGTTTTCAAGATTAGATTTCTTAACTCAGGTTAACCATTTATTGGGTTGATGTGAGTTAAATTTGATTGTTGTTTGAAGTTTTTGTTTAATTAAAACTAGTAATTATGATCTCCGCATTGATCAAAGTAGCTCGAAAAATCACTTCTATCTTGTCCATCCTAATTATCATAGTTAGCTGTCAACAATTCAGTGAAAAAGAAACAGATCAGTCTGCTGGACTCAATGGCAGTTTTGAAATTTCCAAGAATAATCTCCCTGTGAACTGGTTAATGTACACTCCTAATACCGTTCCTGATGCCGACTTCAAAATTGTTTTAGACCAGTCCACATATAAAGATGGTCAACAATCCTTACGATTTGATGTCAATTCGTGTGCTTCAACAGGCGGATGGGTTTCACCGGGATTCACCAATGAATTTTTTGATGTTGGAAAATATGAAGGCGCTGGAATCTATAAATTAAGTTTTTGGATTAAAAACGATGGTTCAAAATTTCGTGTTAGTGCAGGTGGTGTT
>CAYZKX010000113.1:0-8053 GCA_964479055.1 uncultured Flavobacteriaceae bacterium | reverse complement strand
CTATGAACTTAAGGCTCGATGATTATCCGCACACAGGAAGTATGACCTATGGTGATTTACCTAATGAACAGCGTATACCTTCGGCTGCAATAAGTACCAATCATGCCGAATTATTGAGCAATATGCTCAAGATCGACAACGACATACAGTTTTATTTCAAGCAAAATTGTGAGCAAATGGATGACGTGCTTTCGCATAATGTAATTGGCGAAATTACCGGAAGTGAATTTCCGAATGAATATATTGTGGTAGGTGGTCATTTAGACTCTTGGGACCTTGGAGATGGATCTCATGATGATGGCGCTGGGTGTGTGCAGTCTATGGACGTATTACGCTTGTTAAAAGAAATAGGTGTTCGACCAAAACGCACACTTCGAGTAGTGCTTTTTATGAATGAAGAAAATGGATTACGAGGTGGTAATAAATATGCAGAGGAAGCACGTGAAAAAGGTGAAAATCACATTTTCGCTTTAGAAAGTGATTCCGGTGGATTTACACCTAGAGGTTTTAGCTTTGATTGTAGTGATTCTAATTTTCAACAAATAAAAAGTTGGGAACCTTTATTTAAACCATATTTAATCCACTATTTTGAAAAAGGAGGAAGTGGAGCAGATATCGGCCCATTGAAAGGAGACAACAATGTCCTAGCTGGTTTACGTCCCGATTCACAACGCTATTTTGACTATCACCATGCTGAAAACGACACCTTTGAAGCTGTTAATAAACGGGAATTGGAATTGGGAGCCGCAACCATGACTGCCTTAGTTTATCTAATTGATAAATACGGTATCAATCAAATTAATACAGAGCAACGTATTAAAGATTGATCGTTTTTTTGGTAAATTCTTATCGGGATTTACCCATACATGCTTATTTGAACAAAACATATTGTATTTTTAAAACATACAGATTAGATTGAGGTTTTGTTGATCAATTCTTATAAAACACTAATTACTTTTTGTTGTGCACTGATGCTATTACAGTGTGCACCATTATTGGCATACAATTATTCATGGTTTAATTCTCTCAATTCCACGGCGAGTACGTCGTCTCAGCAGGTAGAGAAGATGGCAGACTCTATTGCCATGTTTAGAACCTTGGCCAGACAGAAATCGGACAGTCTAAATGCTGAAGAGGCCGTATATTATGCTAAAAAGTATATAAGGTCAACTCAAGACCTATCTATTATTAATGATCATTTTTTTGAGAAGATTAACCAAACAGATGTATATCAAAACTTTAAGAGTAGGTATCAAACGCAATTTAATCTATTGACCATATTCTATCTTTTTGCTGCATTTTTAGGGCTGTACATATTTGTGATTCTAAATGTTAAAAAAGGTATTGATCGCAGTAGCACTTTGCTAATGAGCTTATTTGTTTTATTTCATTCGCTCTTTATATTGCACTTAAGTCTATACTTGATCAACTGTCAGTACTATTTTCCACATACGCTGTTATACTCAACAGCATTTACATTGTTGTATGGGCCTTTGATCTATTTCTATTTTAGAAAAACGATTTCCAATTATAAGTTCAAGTGGTACGATACTTTGCATTTACTGCCAACACTAGTGCTCTTGGTCTATATATTTCCGTTTTACAAGCTTTCTGCAGTTGAAAAGTTTATTATTCTTTTTGATCAACAAGACATTTTAGTATCACAGGCAAACGTGATCATGGGAACCAAAATCGTCTCTCTCATTATTTATGCCTTTTTAACGCTACAGCTGTATTTGAAAGAACGGAAGCGTCACGATAAATGGAGTCGTAAATTGCTTTGGCAAAGAAATATTGTCGCTATTTATTTTGTTTATGTCCTGGCTTTTATCATCTACATGGCTGTGACATCTGGTTATTTTGATGATCCTGTATTTTTTCATTTTCAAATATTAGTCATGGTATGTTTGGTGTTTTATGTGGCTTATATTACCTATGCGCAACCTGAGATTTTTAAAGGACAGATCAAAATTGTGGATCCTATTGAATTGTTCAAATACAAGAAATCTGGACTTACCGAAAGTTTTTCTAAAGAACTGAGTCAGGAACTGGTTAAACTGCTTGAAGTAGATAAAGTGTACAAACGCAGTGATCTCAATTTAAGTAAGCTTTCTGAAATAATGGGAACCACCAGGCACAATACCTCTCAGGTGATCAATGAACACTTTAGTATGAATTACTTTGAACTCATTAATAAATTCAGGATTGATGAAGCCATTAAAATAATTAAGAATGACACCAAAGGTGAATTCAATATCATTGACATTGCTTATCAAGTTGGGTATAACAATAAGGTAACTTTTAACAAAGCGTTCAAAAAAGTGTATAAGGTTACACCTTCTGAGTACATCAAATCCATTGAACATTTTGAAAGCAAATAGTTCGATTACTTTTTTATTTCCCTATTTTAGAGTGCTAAAATTCAAATTATGAAACTTCTATTAACCTTTCTATTTAGTTCTATTATAATGACAACTATAAACGCACAGGACAATACCTTACCTTATTATCAAATTCCAGATTATCCAGAAAGCTATACAGCAGGTGCAGTTGCTGCAAGAATGGTTGATGGATTGGGTTTCAGATATTATTGGGCGTCTGAAGGTTTACGTGATGAAGATCTTGCGTATAAACCTAGTGAAGAGGGACGTACAGCTGGTGAAACTATTGATCATATATACGGTCTTTCAAAAGTTATCGTAAATGCCACCCTCAATCAGGCCAATACGGCAAGTGATGAAGGTGAAATGAGTTTTGAAGAAAAACGCAAGCGCACACTTGAGAATATTAAAAAGGCTTCGGACATTTTAAGAGAAAGTGAGGATATTTCACAATACAAGCTTATTTTTAGCCGTGGTGAAAACACTTCAGAATATCCTTTCTGGAATAATATCAATGGCCCTATAGCCGATGCCTTATGGCATTGCGGTCAGGTTGTATTATTGCGTCGTGCCTCTGGTAATCCGTTTAATTCAAAAGTTAGTGTTTTCAACGGCAAAGTACGAGATTGATCTTATTCCTTTTTTACAAAGGTACTATCACTTAGAATCTCGATCTTAGCAGTATTGGCATCGATCTCCTCTTGAGATATCCAGGCATCACGTAGTTCTTTTTTCGAATAGTGCTCCAGTTGGTCTCCAAAATGTGGAGAGTCTTTTTGAGTAGCATTACCATAACTCAAAAGCACTTTAGCATTAATTTCATCACCAAATTCAATAACGCCTACCCAGGAATCACCACCACCAACATACATATTATTGTCGTCTGCGCCTCCTGCCCAAGTTACTCTAAAAACACCCATGGATCCATCAATACCATTTGCCGGTAAATTCTTTCCTGCATAATTAATGCGATAGTAATCACCCCAAGGCGTATCCAATGCTCCAAATTTAGTTTCGATCTCTACAGCTGCTGTTTCTAACAATTGCACTGCACGCTCAGGATCGGCAATACCATCTGGAGTAGTACTAGGATTTTCAGGATCCCAACCCTTTGCATAATTGGCATTGCGCCAGGTTCCGAATTTTCTAGCCCAATTATAAAATAAAAGCATGCCCTTACTATCGGCATCAGACTCTCGATCCCAATTCTCCAAAACTGTTTTTGCTTCTTTAGCCTTTTCAGAATTTGAAGCATCTACGGCTTTAAACAGGTCATCCAGAATACGATCGGCAAATTCAAGACGAGTAGAATGTTTATAATCCACCAACTCATCAAAGGTAATAGACTCATCTTCTATAAGCATACGTGCCGATCGCTGCGGTCTAAATGCCATATAGTGCGGTGCCATATATGGCGGAAAATCATCAGGATTTAAAGTCATAGGAATTGTACTAGTCCAAGGTGGATCGTTGGCATTTTGCAACCAACCATCAGTAGGATTCTTTACTTTTGGCAGATCCTCATAGGCATGCACTTCGGTCCATATATCTGAGCTTTTTCCGCCAGGTATTATACGATCCCAATAGTCCCAGTCGCCTTGACTTCGTTTAGGTACTAAACCATTGAATAAATAGAAAATATCACCGTTCTTATCAGCATACATGACATTCCAAAATGGTATCTGAGCCAGCTTAAGCGCATCTTCAAACTCATTGAGATTAGTACTGTTAAGCATGCGCCACCATTGTAAAAACATATTAGGACGATCGCTTCCAACAAAACGAATGGCTAATACCTTATCTTCACTTTGACCAACAACCGGACCATGAACAGTGCGCATAATTGGGATGGTTTGATCGGTATAACTACCATCTTCTTGTTTGATCTTAATACTTTTTGAAGAGGCTTCAAATTCCTTGCGCTCACCATCTAACAAATAACCACCATCCTGCAATTCCAGTTCATAGGTATCTGTATTATCTATGGTATTATCGGTGTGACTCCATCCTAAATGATCATTAAATCCAATACCAAGTCCTGGCATGCCAACCAACATGGCGCCATACATGTTTTTGCCTGCGAGATTCAAATGAGATTCCATCCAGGTAAATTCATTCCACCATGGCAAATGTGGATTTTGGACTAGCATGGCGTTACCAGAGGCTGATCGTGAAGGTCCAATAGCGTAAGTGTTACTTCCCATATCTGGCCATTCTTGTACCATGCCTAAATCATTACCAGCAATGAAGCGTGTAAAAATTACGAACATGGAATGCATATTTACATCCTTTGTTGTAAACGGCAAGACCACTTTGTTAGCCTCATCAATAGCATCAGGATGGGCTTCAGCGTAAGCATTCATACCATTTACAAATGCTGTATATATAGTTCTAACTTCTGGATCTTGTAATTGTTCCCATTCTTCAGCTAGTTCTTCAAAACCAAGTGTATGGATCAACATGTCATTTTGAAGTTTGGAAGCGCCCCAATATTCTGCACCTTTCCCTCGAGAACTGCCATAGAGTTGGGTTATAAGATTTGCATGGTTGTGCATATGTGCCCAACCCTGGGCAAAGAATAATTCGTCAAGAGTTTGGGCCTTAATATGTGGCACACCATAAGTGTCCCAATTGATTTGAGTTACTGCTGACTCCTGTTTTGCACAGGAAACACCAAATAATAATACAGCTAAGCTGAGAACGAAGTTTTTCATGTTTTAGGTTGTTAAAATCAGATTTTGAATTTAGTGATAATTGAATGATTTAAAAAAAATATTTATAGAATACTTAATATTTAAATATTTGATAATAATATCGTTAGGATGTAAATCTACCTTTGATTTTTTATGATCAGTTCAAGGGCTTCAATATGATCTTTAAATGCTTTTCTGCCGGAAGATGTGGCTAGGTATTTAGTGTTAGGTTTTCTTCCTATAAATTGTTTTTGAATTTCAATGTAGTCTGTTTTTTCGAGCGCTTTTAAATGACTGGCGAGATTGCCATCAGTGACTTCCAATAGTACTTTAAGTGTATTAAAATCCGCATATTCATTGACAACCAATATGGACATGATGCCCAATCGGATGCGATGGTCAAAGGCTTTATTTATATTTTTAATGAGGCTCATTAATTATTAACTTCCGGCGAATGGCGTTCCAAAAATACCAACGGCCAATTCGGCCCAAATTAATAAGAATGCTATTACTAGCGCAGCAACGATTAAGGCCTTGTATTTTGAATGCTCAAATTTACGCAGAATGCCTTCCAGCATTAATCCTGCACCAAGTAATAAGCCACCTCCAATTACAAAATCGGTTAATGTCCAGTTGACTTGGTCTGTAAATTGCATCGCTATCAATGGCACTAACAAAATGGCCACTACGGTACCTAGTATTACTAATATTCTTTTGTATTTCATGTTATAATGGTATAAATAAACATTAAGATCTGTCGTATTTAAAGTAGATCAAACTACCATAGATAATGTGGCATATGCCAAAACCTAAAGCCCAAATCAACAGCCCATATCCTAAAAACCAGGCTGAGAGAAGCCCTAGGACAAGCATGGTCAACCCTAAATAACGAATGTAACCTATAGTATATTTACTGGCATTGATACATGCCAAACCGTAAAATACCAAGGTCATTGGTGCCACATATATATAAACCTCTTTCTCAATCATAAACAGAATAAAGAAGCCACCGGTAGCTAGCGGAATTAGGAAGTTGATCAAAAGACGTTTTGAAGCCGCATCCCATAGGCTTTCCCCTTGATTTTTGGCTTTTCGCCAGCTTAAAAATACGGCTGTTGCAATGGATAGTACCACCACGATAAAGGCAATGCCAAATAGCTGCAACATTTCTAGTTCGTATAGAACCAGAGTGCGATAATCATCTCCAGGTTCTTGGGTCACATAAATAATATCATAAGCCATATAGGCCCCAATAAGGGCATATATACCAGCAAGAATACCCGAAAAGCCACTCAATGACATGAATCGGGTGGACTTGTTCATGAGGTGTTTGATCTCATTAAGATCGTTTAAATAGTCTTTTGAATTCATATTTAAAAGTACTTTGAAATACAAAGTTACTAAAATATTTTATAAAAAAACGACCTCGAAAATTGAGATCGTTAATAATTCCATTTTAATTTTATTTGTAATGATCGTGGCTACTACCTTTTATATTTATAATTTGGTAGGGTTTAATTATTACTATTAATTAAAATGAATCCTGTAGAAGACTATTTTTTTAGGCAAAAAGAACCTTACCAGTCTATCATGCTTTATGTTAGAAGTGTGATACTTAAAACTTTACCTGAGGTCAATGAACGCTACAGTTATAAAATACCATTCTATAACATAAACAAAAAACCAATGTTGTATCTCAATATTTTGAAGGGTAAAGATTATGTTGATGTTGCCTTTGTTCATGGTATTGTTTTTGAAGACGATTTTCCAATGTTGAAGAATGACAATAACAGGCAACAAGTTAGATCCATACAACTACGTTCTATTGAAGACCTCGATGAACCTCAGTTTATTGCCCTTTTAAAGCGCGCAGCACTTCAAACGGAAGCCAATAAAAAAGCCTGGTTACTGGACTAAAATTGATTAATTGTTTTGCGAATAGCAACCAAATTGGTAAGGAGATTCTCTAAATGATCAAGATGCAACATATTGGCACCATCGCTCTTGGCATAGGCTGGATCAAAATGTGTTTCAATGAATAGTCCATCCACTGCATTGACCACACCAGCGCGTGCTATGGTTTCAATCATATCTGGACGACCACCTGTAACGCCACTAGTTTGGTTAGGTTGTTGTAACGAATGGGTTACGTCTAGTACAACAGGCGCATATTGTTTCATAGTTGGAATACCCCTAAAATCTACTATCATATCCTGATAGCCAAACATGGTGCCTCGATCGGTGATCCATACCTTATCATTGCCAGCATCACGTACTTTTTGAGCGGCATGTTTCATGGCCTCAGGGCTCATAAATTGCCCTTTTTTTAAGTTCACTACTTTTCCAGTTTGAGCCGCAGCGACCACAAGATCAGTCTGTCTCACCAAAAACGCTGGAATTTGTAAAACATCCACATACTGTGCTGCCATTGCAGCATCATTTACTTCATGTATATCTGTGATAGTAGGTACATTAAAGGTATTAGATACTTTATTTAAAATCTTCAATGCTTTTTCATCGCCTATGCCTGTAAAACTGTCGATGCGGCTACGATTTGCTTTTTTAAAGCTGCCCTTAAAAACATAAGGTATCTCTAACTTGTTAGTTATCTCTACAACACGTTCAGCAATGCGCAGTGCCATATCTTCGCCTTCAATAGCGCATGGTCCTGCTAATAAAAAGAAATTACCCGAATTAGTATGCTCAATTTTTGGTATGGAATTTATGCTCATGAAGTCTCTAAATTTTCATGGCAAAGATACTATTTTAAAAAGTTCGTTTCAGACTATTTCTAACAATCCATAGGGACATAAAGAAATTGAGTAGGACAAAAAGGCCGCCATAGATAATAAATCCTTTGGCAATAACAATTGTAGGTATATTAAAAGTGTTGCTCAAGTAGGCCAATATCAAGTAGGAGGACAGGCATACAAACACAATTCCCAAACTAAAATTAAGCTTATGACTAGGCTTGATAAC
>CAYZKX010000112.1:0-8090 GCA_964479055.1 uncultured Flavobacteriaceae bacterium | reverse complement strand
TTCTTATGGATTACGATTGGCCGATCAATTTAGTTTAGCAATTGGATTGAATTACTTGCGTTCTGACCTTCGTATTCAAGCTGTAGATCCCAATTCTCAGGCAGCAAGCTCTTTTGGTGTATCTATAGGAGGATATTACCAAAGTGAAGAAGAAGCATATAATGATTTTAATGGGAGATGGAGAGCAGGATTTGCAATTCAAAATATGGGCCCAAAAATCAAGTATGACGATGCAGGACGTGAAAACTTCTTACCAACAATATTAAGACTAGGAGGTGGATTTGATTTCATATTCGACGATTATAATACCCTTGCCGTATCAGCTGAAGTGACTAAATTATTAGTACCTACACCTCCAATATTAGGATTCGAAAGAGAGTTTATTGACAATGATGGTGATGGTCAATATGATCCTGATGTTGATGAAGAAGTAAATGTTGTAGAAGACGTTATAATTGATGGTAAAGACAATGATGTCAACTTTTTGCAGGGCATGTTCCAATCGTGGGCTGATGCTCCTGGAGGATTTAGTGAAGAGATGCAAGAGTTTACATGGGCATTAGGCGCTGAGTATCGCTATCAGGAGGCGTTTTCATTTAGAGCAGGTTATTTCAATGAAGCCGAAGAAAAAGGGGCACGTAAGTTCTTTGCTTTAGGAGCTGGCTTTAAGTATACTACAATCAATATAGATATTAGTTATTTATTCTCAGCGGCAAAAGTTCAAAGCCCGTTAGAAAATACGCTACGATTCTCACTAACCTTCAATTTTGGGGATGGTGAATATGAAGAATATTAGAAAATCACTATATTTAGTACAACTTAAAAACTATTGTCTCCCGCAATAGTTTTTTTGTCTAAACCTGTTTCTAATGAAAGAAATAAAGATTGAATCTGTCTTTACTGTATTTAACTCTATTGACGAAACTTCTCCCCAAATACAACAATTGTTGCAGCATGCCATTAAAGCTCGAAAAAAAGCGTATGCTCCATATTCAAAATTTTTGGTTGGGGCCGCCTTATTACTAGATAACGGTGAGATTGTAACTGGTAATAATCAGGAGAATGCGTCTTATCCTTCCGGATTATGTGCTGAGCGCACTGCAATTTATTATGCAGGATCACAATTTCCGGGTCATAAAATCATGACCTTAGCCATTTCGGCTGGCTCTGAAAATAGTGTTAATACCGAACCCATTCCACCTTGTGGAGCCTGTAGACAAGCCATAGCAGAATATGAAGTCAATCAGGACCAACCTATAGAGATCTATTTTATGGGAGAAAGTGGTAAGGTAGTGCGGTCAGATTCATTAGCAAACTTGCTCCCATTAATTTTTGACAGATCGGTGCTTTAAAAACGCATTTTCAATTTTACAATACATTTCAAAATGTTACATTTGTAATCGCTCAATTAAGTAAATAATAGTCAATGCAAAAAGTAACCAAAAAAACGTACTTAGACTGGTATGAAAATATGCTCTTTTGGCGCAAGTTTGAAGATAAGCTAGCCGCTGTTTATATTCAACAAAAAGTTCGTGGCTTTCTTCATTTATACAATGGTCAGGAGGCCGTTCTAGCAGGCTCGCTTCATGCTATGGACCTTACCAAAGATAAAATGATTACAGCCTATAGAAATCATGTACAACCTATTGGTTTAGGTGTTGATCCGCGACGTGTGATGGCTGAGCTTTATGGTAAAGCTACCGGTACTTCTCAAGGATTAGGAGGATCTATGCATATATTTTCAAAGGAGCATAGGTTTTATGGTGGTCATGGTATCGTAGGAGGTCAAATTCCTTTAGGAGCTGGTATTGCATTTGGAGATAAATATCATGAAAGGGAGGCTGTAACACTTTGTTATTTTGGTGATGGCGCAGCAAGACAAGGATCATTGCATGAGAGTTTTAATTTGGCCATGCTATGGAAATTACCGGTTGTATTTATTTGTGAGAATAATGGTTATGCAATGGGTACTTCAGTAGAGCGTACAGCAAATCATACCGACATTTGGAAACTTGGTCTTGGATATGAAATGCCATGTGGCCCAGTAGATGGTATGAATCCAGTTAAGGTTGCAGAAGCAGTATATGAAGCTGTAGAACGTGCACGACGTGGAGATGGTCCTACATTTTTGGAAATGAAGACTTATAGATACCGCGGACACTCAATGAGTGATGCTCAGCATTATCGTACTAAAGAAGAAGTAGAGGAGTATAAAAAGATAGATCCTATCAATCAGGTGAAAGATATTATATTAGAAAAGAAATACGCTACTGAAGCACAAATTGAGGAAATTGACAAACGTGTTAAAGACCTAGTTAAAGAATGCGAAAAATTTGCCGAGGATTCTCCATATCCAGAAAAAAGTGTTATGTACGATTCGGTTTATGAGCAAGAAGATTATCCATTTTTATCACATAAATTATAAACTATGGCTGAAGTAATAAACATGCCGAGATTAAGCGATACCATGGAAGAAGGTACCGTAGCTTCTTGGTTAAAAAAAGTAGGTGATAAAGTTGCAGAAGGTGATATCTTGGCCGAAATAGAAACGGATAAGGCAACAATGGAGTTTGAGTCCTTTCATGAAGGAACTTTGCTACATATTGGTGTCAATGAAGGTGAAACAACAAAGGTAGACGCCTTATTAGCCATTATTGGAGAAGAGGGCGAAGATATTTCGGCTCTTTTGGATGGTAGTCCTAAAACTGACACCTCTTCAGAAGTAGAAACACCTGAAACTCCAGTTGAAGAGGAAAGCAATACAACAGCATCAGTTGAAATACCAGATAATGTCAAAGTGGTAACCATGCCACGATTAAGTGATACTATGGAAGAAGGTACAGTGGCATCCTGGTTGAAAAAAGTAGGTGATAAGGTTAGTGAAGGAGATATACTAGCAGAGATTGAAACCGATAAGGCCACTATGGAATTTGAATCCTTCAATGAAGGAACATTATTGTATGTTGGACTCGAAGAAGGTCAATCGGCTAAAGTGGATGACTTATTGGCGATCATTGGCCCTGAAGGTACCGATGTCTCCCAGATAGCTGCCAATTTTACGGTTGCCGCAACCGCCAACAACATGGAAACCACTGAGGTGATGCAAACTGAGGTAAAAGAAGATGCACCAGCCAAGGTTGAAACTCCTAAGCAGGAAGTTCAGGTTGCTGCTGCTCCTACAGTATCGACCAATGGAAGATTATTTGCCTCACCATTAGCGAAAAAAATGGCTGCAGAAAAAGGCATCAATTTGGCGCAGGTTCAAGGCACTGGCGAAAATGGCCGCATTATAAAGAGAGATATAGAGAATTATACTCCTGCGGCTCAAGCTTCGGCTACAACAGTTGCTAAGTTTGTACCATCAGGTCAAGAAGATTTTGATGAAGTGGCAAATACCAATATGCGTAAAGCCATTGCCAAAAATCTGGCAAAATCTAAATTTACAGCGCCGCATTATTATCTCAATGTAGAATTTGATATGGACAATGCCATCGCTTTTCGTGAGCAGTATAATACATTGCCTGACACCAAAATATCATTTAATGATATGATCGTAAAGGCATGTGCTTTGGCATTACGTCAGCACCCTCAGGTAAATTCGCAATGGTTTGATGATAAAATGCGATTAAATAATCATGTCCACATTGGTGTTGCTGTTGCCGTACCAGATGGATTAGTTGTTCCTGTTTTGCGTTTTGCTAATGAACAGTCCTTGCCTCAAATCAATGCCGCAGTTAAGGATTATGCAATAAGAGCGCGCAATAAGAAACTCACTTTGCAAGAAATGGAAGGCAGTACTTTTACTGTTTCTAATCTTGGTATGTTTGGTATAGAAAGCTTTACATCAATAATTAATCAACCTAATTCTGCAATATTATCGGTTGGAACTATTGTGCAAAAACCTGTGGTCAAAAACGGACAGGTGGTACCTGGAAATACCATGAAATTGTCAATGGCGTGCGATCACAGAACTGTGGATGGAGCAACGGGAGCTCAATTTTTACAGACCCTTAAAGGATATATTGAAAATCCGGTGACCATGCTAGTCTAATTAAAAGATGGACTCATTTTTTCTAGAAGCAGTAAAAGAAGCTGAGTTAGGATTGGCTGAAGGTGGCATTCCTATAGGCTCAGTTCTTGTTCATGAAAACCAAATAATTGGTAGAGGGCATAATAGAAGAGTTCAAAATTCAAGTGTGACACTTCATGGTGAAATGGATGCTTTGGAAAATGCCGGACGTCAACCTGCAAAAGTATATCAGAATAGCATATTGTATACAACACTCTCACCTTGTCCAATGTGCTCGGGTGCAATATTATTATATGGTATTCCCAAAGTGATTATTGGTGAAAATGAAACGTTTATGGGTGATGAAAAATTACTTAAAAAACGTGGTGTTGAGATCACTGTACTAAATAACAGTCGCTGTAAAGAATTGATGCGTGAATTCATTACTAAAAACCCACAATTGTGGAATGAAGATATAGGCGTGTGACGCTTAAGTATGCTGTTGTAAATACTTCGATGGTAGTAACCTAAAGCGATCTTTAAAGCATTTCGAAAAATACGCACTACTTTTAAAACCTGATATTCGAGCTATCTGATTGATATTACCTTGCTTATTGTGCATGAGCTGCATCGCACGATTTAACCTAAAATCTCGTATAAACGCACTTGGCGATTTTCCTGTAAGCGAAAGTAATTTTCTGTATACCTGCGAACGGCTATAGCCCAAAGGTTTTGCAAATTGAGGGACACTGAAATCAGAATCTTTCCAAATAGTTTCGGTGTAGTTCATTAGGTTGGTTAAAAATTCTTTTTCCGATCCTGTAAGCGTTCGGATGTGTTCCTTATTAATAAACGCATTTCTATTGATCTTTTCATAATCCTTCTTAACTGTACTTGAAATAACAATTTGATCTTGTACCACTTCACACATGCGTGTTGCTAATTCAATTGAAGTTTCTGTATTACCTTGAGCAATACCAATCTTTAAATGTCGTATGGAGTTATCAAACTTAGGTGTTAAGTATTTAAAACTAGATTGAATTTTCAACGCACACCAAATGGCATTAGTTACGGAATCAAAATCTACAACATAAGTATTATCATTATGAGTGATAATCTCACCATTAAATTTGTTCAAGGCATTTGAAATTCCATTATGAAGTTTCTGAGTGAACAAATTAAATTGATTGGCTTCTAATCGATTTAAATAATCACTGGTTTCGATAACCATTATATAATGAAGTCTATCGTCAGCGAGCTCCATGGATTTTAGTTTTTCTACAAGTTACTAAATTTTAATGAGTTTTAACAGTGTTTAAATCGCATTAAACCAATTGTTAAACCTTTAATTAAAGGAGTATTTTTATCTTTGGCAACAAACATATTTAAACATGAAGAAACTTATTTTACTAGTAGCAGTCATCTTGCTTAATGGTTGTAAATCAGAGCCTGAACTTAAGGAAGTTACCATTACCAGTGATGAGGTCAAAGAAATTGTTGAATATTTGGCTTCTGATGCTATTCAAGGGCGAGACACTGGTAGTGAGGGTATTGAATTGTCCGCACAATACTTAGAAAATAAATTTGAAGCACTAGGCGTTGACCCTTATTTTGAAACATACAGAGATAATTTCAAGATTGACAGTATTAATGCTTTTAATGTTGTAGGCCATTTAAAAGGTGGTGATGATAAATTACAAAATGAAATCATTGTGATTGGTGCTCATTATGACCATGTTGGATACCGAGCCAAAGCTGTTGAAGGCGATTCAATTGCAAATGGTGCAAATGACAATGCCACTGGTGCAGCGGCCGTTATGGCATTAGCCAACTATTTCGCGCAAAGAAAAAATAACAAACGCAGTGTGGTTTTTGTCTTATTTTCCGGAGAAGAAATGGGCCTACGTGGTTCTAGGCATCTGGCAGAAAAAATGAAGAACGCGAATGCAAATATTTATACGGTAGTGAATTTTGAGATGATTGGTGTGCCATTTATAGATCGAGATTATGATGCATTATTAACTGGCTATGATTTGTCTAATATGGCCAGTAAAATAAATGAATATGCTAATGCTAATGTTGTTGGTAAATCAGATGTGGCAGTTCAGTATAACTTGTTTAAACGATCTGATAATTATCCTTTTTATCAAGAGTTTGAAGTTCCAAGCCAAACCATTGGATCTTGTGATTTAACAAACTACGACTTTTACCATCATGTAGATGACGAAGCTGATAAAATGGATTATGTTCATATGGCCAACCTCATAAATAAATTGGCGCCAGCCATTGAAATGATGAGTAATACTGAAGCCAAAGAAATAGTCATGAACAAAGAAACTGAAAATGAGTAAAAAGGTTGTTATTACCGGAACAAGTCGGGGCATCGGTTTTGAATTAGTGAAGGCCTTTGCAGATGCTAGGCACCAGGTGTTGGCCTTGTCAAGAAATTCTGAACCAGTTGACAAGTTGGGCTTTCGTAATGTTGAGTCCATGGCTTTTGACCTTTCAAATGATAAGGACTTTGATAGTGTTGAAACACGAATAAAGAATAGTTGGAATACTGTTGACATATTAATTCATAATGCCGGTATGCTTATTAATAAACCATTTTCGGAAACCTCTACACAAGATTATATGCAGGTATTTCAAACCAATGTCTTTGGTGTTGCAGAGCTATCACGACGACTTATTCCTTATATGAATAAGGATGGTCATGTGGTGATTATCAGTTCAATGGGAGGTGTTCAAGGCAGTTTGAAATTTCCGGGCTTGGCAGCATATAGTTCAAGCAAAGGCGCTGTAATCACACTTACCGAACTTTTGGCAGAAGAATATAAGGAAACAGGACCGCGATTTAATGCATTGGCCCTTGGATCAGTTCAAACACAAATGTTGGAAGAAGCCTTCCCTGGATATCAGGCATCCACTTCGGCCGATGAAATGGCTAATTACATTTACCATTTTGCGATATCAGGACACAGGTTCCAAAACGGGAAAATTCTACAGGTGTCTAATTCTACACCATAAAGATGCAGAAGTACCAATGTGTGATCTTTGATTGCGACGGTGTATTGGTTGACAGTGAACCTATTGGCAATCGTATAATGGTTGAAATGGCCAATGAATTGGGTGCAAATATCAATCTGGATTATGCTTTAAAACATTTTAAAGGGAATTCTTTGCAAATGTGTTTTGATGCTATAAGTGTTCTCGCAAATAGCCCCATTCCATCTGGTTTTGATAAAGAATATCGCAAGCGATCATTTGAAGCATTTCGCAATGAGATCAAACCAGTTGACGGCATTGTAGAGGTGTTAGAACAAATCCAGGTAACCTATTGTGTGGCCTCGAGTGGGCCAGAAAATAAGATCAGGCTTAACTTAGAACTAACAGGATTACTTCCCTATTTCGAATCTCAAATTTTTAGTTGTTATACTATTAGCAAATGGAAACCGGATCCTGCCATTTTTTTATGGGCTGCTAAAACCATGGGATTTCAACCAGAACAGTGCCTGATAGTTGAAGATAGTCCCTTAGGGGTAAAAGGAGGAAAGGCCGGAGGATTTGATGTCTTTGCTTACACTGCACACGATTACAATGAAGAATTATCGGCAATGGCAGACTATGCCTCTAATTCTATTCGTGATGTACTTTTGTTTGTATAGGTTATTCAACTTTTTCGAAATAAATAGTCTGTTCACCATCTTCATCATAAAAAGTCAAGGTGTCATTAATAAAGCTATAGCTTCGGGTTCTTGCTAGTGCAAGGCTAAAGGATTGTGCAATTTTGTTGTTTGCTTCCAAGCAAGCCATGAGGGATGTTCCCAAATCACCAAACTCAATTTTTTTGTCCGTTACAGTTTCAATATTACCAAAGTATCGATTACATGAATCACTACCGGCAATACGCATGAGCTCAAGATCAATACTCATGTTTGGAAGATTATTATCGAGTTCAATAGTTTGACTAACCATCGATTTGGCTTCCCATGAAGCGTTAATTTTAAAACGTGGTTCTTCAATTTTATCCAATTAAGAAATAAGAACGTATTGAATGGTGGACGCGTCTGAAGGAGTTTCC
>CAYZKX010000111.1:0-8179 GCA_964479055.1 uncultured Flavobacteriaceae bacterium | reverse complement strand
AGATCAAGATCCATTTGTTGTTTTTAATAGCTTTTTGTTTTATTGGATAATAGGAGATCTATTAATTCGATTTTTCTTTCAAAAACTCCCGGTAATGAGCGTTAAGCCACTATTGACGTTGCCTATTAAGAGACGCTCAGTTGTAAATTTTGTTCTTGGTAAATCAGCACTCTCATTTTTTAATTTCCTGCCGTTATTTGCCGTGGTTCCGTTTGGCGTAATGATGCTTAATAAAGGTGCGGCTATGAATGTCATCGCACCATGGGTATTTATGATCTGTATAATTGCATTGTGCACTAACTTTTTGAATTTTATAGTCGAAAGTCTTTCGTCTAAAACCGATCTCTCATTCTTACCTATACTAATCTTGATTGGTGGTTTATACGGGTTAAATTATTTTGGTATTATTGCGTTATCAGATTTATTGGCCCGCGCCGTTATTTATACTACGGCTAATCCAATTTTTCTATTCATTCCAACGGCTATTTTAGTAGCACTTTATATCACAAATTACAATATACTAAAAGAGAAACTTTTTTTAGATCATTCTCTCAAAACCAAAACTCAGGAGGTCAATTCGGCCAATTTGGAATGGACCAATCGGTTTGGATCAATAGCGCCTTTTATGCAGCTTGATCTGCGATTGATTTTACGAAATAAAAGGGCGAAATCTACAGTACCCATTCTTTTTGTTGGATTGCTATATGGCTTGTTTTTTTACCCGCAACCAGTTTATAAAGATGTGGTGTTCTTATACGCGCTAGTTGGGATCTTTTCAACAGGGACATTTTTAATGAATTACGGTCAATTTATTCCCGCGTGGGACAGCAGTTATTACAAAATGTTGATGAGTCAAAACTTTAAGTATGAACAGTACCTAAGATCAAAATTCACCCTTATGGCAATAAGTGTGATCGCCATGTTTATAATGGGTATTCCTTACATATATTTTGGATGGAAAATACTAATAGTGCACTTCGCTGCAGCCATTTATAACATTGGAGTTAACACGCATGTAATATTGTATGGAGGATCATTTAATAGGAAAAAGATCAACCTCGATGAACGCGCAGCTTTTAACTTTCAAGGTACTGGAGCTGTTCAATGGATCATAGGCATCCCTTTAATGCTGGTACCAATGGCATTGTTTGGACTGGTAAATTGGTTAGTTGGATTTGAAGCTGCGGTGGCATTACTAGGAGGTCTTGGCCTATTGGGTATTGTGTTTCATCAAAAGATCATGACTTTTATTACTCAAAAATATATCGAATCAAAATATAAAATGATTGACGCATTTAGTCAAGACAGTTAATAACATATAAACATGATAGTAGCAAATAATTTATCTAAATCATATAATGGCGTTGAGGTGTTAAATCTTCCAAACCTAGATATTCCCAAAGGACAAAGTTTTGGACTTGTAGGTAATAATGGTGCTGGGAAAACCACATTTTTTAGTTTGCTTTTAGACCTCATTAAGCCAACAACGGGGCACATAACCACCAAGGACATTAAAGTTCATGAGAGTGAAACATGGAAATCATTTACGTCGTCTTTTATAGACGAAAGTTTTTTAATTGGTTATTTAACACCTGAAGAGTATTTTTATTTTATTGGTGATCTAAGAGGTCAAAACAAAGCCGATGTTGACAGTTTGTTAAGTCAGTTTGAGGATTTCTTTCATGGCGAAATACTAGGTAAAAAGAAATACCTGCGCGACCTAAGTAAAGGTAATCAAAAAAAGGCAGGAATAGTTGCAGCACTTATCGGCAACCCTGAAGTTATCATCTTGGATGAACCATTTGCCAATTTAGATCCAACGACACAAATTAGGTTAAAAGAGATTATCAAAAATCTAACTAATGATCGTGAGATCACAGTGCTAATTTCGAGTCACGACCTCATTCATGTCACCGAAGTTTGCGAACGTATTGTTGTTCTGGATAAAGGCGTGACGGTAAAAGATATAAAAACAAGTGAAGCCACTTTGTCTGAATTAGAGCAACATTTTGCCAATTAACCACTGGTCTAAAAGTGGCTTAAATTACTAGTTAAATAGAAAAAGATGACTATTTTTACGCATTAGCATAATATTATGCTAGGGCCTTAGTTATAACTGTAGTAATTTAAACCAACGTTGAAAACCCGGATAATACGAATATTTGCATTTGCAGCGGTTGCTTTAACTATTGTTAGTTGTTCTAGAAAAAAAGACAACTTCATTAATAGAAGCTGGCATTCGGTTGGAACAGAATACAATATTCTATACAACGGCAATATAGCACTTGAACAAGGTAAGGCAGCTCTTGCCGAAGGCTATGCCGACAATTACTGGGAGATACTACCTGTTGAGCGCCTACAGGTAGAAGATGAAATCTCTTTGCCCGGTCAGTCTAAAAATGCTGATTTTGAGCGTGCCGAGGAGAAGGCTGTAAAGGCCATTCAAAGACATTCCATGAACATTGAAGGTAAAGAGAAAAATCCGCAAATGGATGAGGCTTACATATTGCTTGGAAAAGCACGTTATTTTGATCAACGGTTTATTCCAGCATTGGAAGCCTTTAATTACATTTTGTTTAAATACCGTGCCAGTGATAAGATCAATCAAGCGAAAATATGGCGTGAAAAGACAAATTTGAGACTTGAAAACAATGAATTAGCCATTACAAACTTAAAGCTTTTATTGCGCACAGCGTTTATTGACGATCAGGATCTAGCTGATGCTACGTCTACGTTGGCTCAAGCCTATATTAACCAGCAACATTTGGATAGTGCATTGACTAATATTAAGATAGCAGCTAACAGCACTAAGAATAACGATGAAAAAGGAAGATATCGTTTTATTCAAGCTCAGCTGTATAACCGATTAGGATATCGTGACAGTGCAAATATGGTGTTTGACAAAATTATCGATCTTAAGAGAAAAACACCACGCATTTATAGAATTGCAGCCTATGTAGGCAAAGCAAAAAATTTCGATTTTGAGAACGATGATAAAGTAGCTTTTTTAGAGTTGTTGACAGATCTGGAAGAAGATCGTGAAAACAGACCTTATTTGGATAAGATCTATCACCAAATTGGGGAATATCATAGATCAGATGAATCTGAATTATTGGCGGTTGACTATTACAACAAATCATTGCGCGCAAATGCTAATGATAAACTACTTAATGCAAAAAATTATCAATACTTAGGAGACATCAATTTTGATAATGCTCAGTATAAAGAAGCAGGCGCCTATTACGACAGTACATTGATCAATTTGAAACAAAACAGTAAAGAGTTTCGAAGTATTAAGCGTAAAAGAGACAATCTGGCCGACGTGATCTATTATGAAGATATAGCCACAAAGAATGACAGTATCTTAAACCTGGTTAAGATGTCTGAGGCAGAACGCATTTCTTATTTCTCAAAGTATATAGACGATTTAAAGATTCAAGCTGCCAAGGATGAAGAACAGGCGCAAATTGAAGAGCGCAATAAAGCAGTTTCCAGAGGGAATAATAGTAGTGGCAATACAGTCGCTCGAGGAATTGGAAAGAACGAAACCGAGAACGTCTTTTATTTTTATAATCAAACAACAGTTGCGTTTGGTAAAAATGAATTCATTCAAAGCTGGGGGCAGCGCCAATTATCTGATAACTGGCGATGGTCTGATAAAGGAACGGCACTTGCAGGAATTGAAGAGATCGATGAAGCACTTGTAAATGCATCAGAAGAAGAACTTTATGACCCTAATTTTTATATTGGTAGAATTCCAAGCGAACAGATCGCCATTGATAGTTTAAATAGAGAACGCAATTTCGCTTATTACCAATTAGGACTTATCTACAAAGACAAATTCAATGAGAATTATTTGGCTATGGATAAATTGGAAGGCCTACTGCAAAACGATCCTGAAGAGCGCCTTATACTGCCGGCCAAGTATAATCTATATAAAGTGTATCAGGCACTAAACCTCGATCAGCAGGCCGAAATGGCCAAAAATGATATCATCAATCAGCACCCTGATTCGAGATACGCTGCCATATTGTTAAATCCAAATGTCGTATTACCTGAGGACGAAAACAGCCCGGAGAATTTATATGAAGGTCTTTACAGGCAATTTGAAGAAGAACACTATGAAGCTGTAATAGAAGGGGCAGATAAGTACATTTCAATGTTTGATGGTGAGGACATTGTACCAAAATATGAGTATTTGAAAGCGGTAGCCAAGGCACGTTTATACGGATTTGAATCGTATAAAGAGGCTCTTAACTTTATCGCTCTCAATTATCCTAATTCTCCTGAAGGAAAAAAAGCAGAGCAAATGCTCCAAACCACGATACCTATATTAGCTAACAATACTTTTAAGGAAGATAGCACAGAGAAGAATTTCAAACTCATTTTTCAGTTCAGTAACGCCGCAGAGGATGACATTACAGCCTTTTACGAAAAGCTCACTAAAGTGACCACAAAGTTTGGAGGATTAGATTTGAGCACGTCTACTGATTTTTATAACAAAAGCACCAAATTTGTAGTAGTACATGGACTTAACAGTTTGGAAGGAGCACTGGGATTTGCCGAAATATTAAAAGAACGTAAAGATGATAAAATTACAAAGGAGTCCTTTGCGATCTCTTCTCCAAATTATCAAATAGTCCAAATTCACAAGAACTTAGATGCGTATTTAAACTCACAATAACATGTTTTCAGACAATAAAAAAGATAGAATGGCAAACGAAAATTTATCAAATCAAAACATTATAGCTCAGGATACAAAGATAATTGGAGATATAGTGAGTAAAGGTCCTTTTAGAATTGATGGACAAGTTGAAGGGAATATCAAAACACAAGAAAAAATTGTTGTAGGGAAATCAGGCTTTGTCAACGGTACAATTGAAGGAGGAAATGCTGATTTTGAAGGTAGTTTTTCGGGGAAATTAAAATTATCAGGCACTTTAAGTTTAAAATCTACAGCCTATATTCAAGGTGAAGTTGAGGTAGCCAAATTAGCGGTTGAACCTGGCGCCACATTTAACGCTGTTTGTAACATGAAAGGCGCTGTAAAAGAGTTAAATAAAGGTGAACAACAACCAACAAAAAAACCATCACCAGAAGCAGAAAGAACAGCTTAATAAATATTTAAGAGTATCTGGAGCAGGATTTCAAATGTTAGCCACGATAGCATTAGGCGTATTTATTGGCTATAAATTAGATGAACGGTTTTCCAATGAGCAACAAATATTCACTGTTATATTCTCCTTACTTTTTATTGGAATTGCCCTTTACAGTGTTATAAAACAAGTCTCAAAAATTTCTAAAGATAACAATAACAATGACTAACGAGATATCAAGTTACCTCCTAAAATTATTAGGATTTACTATATTGATTTTTGGAATCCATTGGTACTTATTATCGCAATTCTTTGAGGGCAGTTTGTATTTTCCTCTTTGGACAATCTATGTGTTTAATGCAGTGCTAGTAGCAGTTGTTTACATTTTTATTAGAAGTAAAAGTAAAGATCAAAACAAGAATATTTTTCAATTATTTCTAACCCTAACTGTTGCTAAAATGATTTTAGCAATAGTATTTTTGATGCCATTATTTTTTAAGAAACCACCACATACCCAGTTAGAAGTCATCAACTTTTTTATTCCTTATTTTTTGTTTCTTGCATTTGAGATTTTTAACCTCAACAAATTTCTTCAAAAAAGCTAAAAACAAAGTCAATTTTAGTTTGTCAGTTTATATAATGTGTGTATTTTTGCACCGAATTTTAAGAGACCTTTATTTAAACTAAAATTCCAATGCAAAAAAGCACATTTAGAGCATTCTTTACGCTTGTACTGATTTTCAGTTTTTCATTTGGGTTTTCAAGTACCGAAGACGCCAAATCAAACGATGAAGCGTTTGATACTTCCGAATTAATTTTTCATCATATCACAGATTCTCATGGCTTTCATGTGGCCGGTGATTTTTCGGTGCCATTACCTGTGATTTTATGGACCAATAATGGATTGGTTACTTTCATGTCCAGTGAATTCCATCACGATATTGATGGGAAGACCATAGTTGAACGTAAAGGCATGCAGTTTGTTAATCTTCATGAAAAAATTTATCAGTTGAATGAAGGCGCTACAACTGTTGAATTTGATGCAGAGCATCACCCCCTTAATGCAGAACGACCAATTGATTTTTCAATTACCAAGAATGTGTTCTCAATGCTGCTTTCAGTAGTGTTATTGCTGATTATTTTTATAGCATCAGCACGATCTTATCGCAAATCAGATTCTAACATGCCAAGTGGAATAGGTAAATTTATGGAGCCTATTATTGTCTTCATTCGCGATGAAGTGGCTATTCCAAACATTGGAGAGCACCATTACAAAAAATACATGCCATTTTTGTTAACACTGTTTTTCTTTATTTGGATTAACAATGTTTTTGGTTTGATTCCATTTTTCCCTTTTAGTGCTAATTTAAGTGGAAATATTGCATTTACTATGACCTTGGCGGTCATCACATTCATAATTACATTATTTAGCAGTAGATCATACTATTGGAAACACATGCTTTGGATGCCTGGTTTACCAGTGCCAATGAAATTGTTTTTAGCGCCAATTGAATTTATGGGTATGTTTATTAAACCAATGGCACTCATGATTCGTTTGTTTGCAAACATAACAGCGGGTCACGTGATTGTATTGAGTTTGATATCGCTAATATTTGTATTAAAAACGGTATGGGTTGCACCAGTATCAGTATTGTTCACAGTTTTCATTAGTGTGATTGAAGTACTTGTGGTGGCAATTCAGGCTTATATTTTCACCATGCTGTCGGCTCTATATTTTGGCCAGGCATTGGAAGAAGGACACGAACATTAATTAATTTAAATATATAAACTATGGGTTTAGCATTATTACAAGAAGCCGCTGTTAGTTACGGAGCTTTTGCTGCAATTGGAGCAGGTTTAGCAGCTATTGGTGGTGGAATTGGTGTAGGTAAAATTGGTGGTGCAGCTATGGAAGCTATGGCACGCCAACCTGAAATGCAAGGAAAACTTCAAGGTTCTGCAATTGTACTTATTGCCTTTATTGAGGCGGTAGCACTTTTCGCAGTTGTTGTTTCTTTCTTGGCAATGAGCGCTTAAAACTAAAGAGTGCAGCGGTTGGCTGCACTCTTGGTTATGTATTTAAACTTTTAATATAAAAACTTATGGATTTAGTAACACCTGAATTAGGACTTATATTTTGGTCAGCATTGTCTTTTATTGTGTTGATGTTTATTTTGGGAAAGTTTGCTTGGAAGCCCATCCTTAATTCTGTTAACGAAAGAGAAAGCTCTATTAAGAATGCCTTGGCGGAAGCAGAGAAAGCACGTTTGGAAATGGAAAATCTTCAAGCCGATAACGAGCGTATCTTAAAAGAAGCAAGAGCCGAGCGTGAAACTATGCTTAAAGAAGCTCGTGATCTTAAAAACAAGATTGTTGCTGACGCAAAGGAAGAAGCCCAAGCCCAAGCAGGTAAAATGATAGAACAAGCACAAACAGCTATAGAAAGTGAAAAGAAAGCGGCAATGGCAGAATTGAAAAGTCACGTTGCTGGCTTAGCGGTTGAAATTGCTGAAAAGGTTGTGCGTGAAGAATTATCTAATAAAGACAAGCAATTAGAGCTGGTGGAGTCTATGTTAGATGATGCAAAGCTAAATTAGTATGGCAGGAGACAGAGCAGCAATACGATATGCTAAAGCAGTGTTAAGTCTGGCAACAAGCCAGAATGACGCTGATTTGGTCAATCAAAACATGAATTTGATGGCGACCACCATTGCAGAGAATGACGATCTAATGGCAATGCTGAAGAGCTCTGTGATCAAATCAGATGTTAAGAAAGCGGCATTACTTCAAATTTTTACAGATTTGGATCAAATCAGTTCTGGTTTGATTGATCTATTAATTTCAAACAAACGCATTGCAATTCTTGATAGTGTAGCTTTAAAATATACCGAACTTTTTGATAAGTTAAATGGTAAAGAGAAAGCCACAGTCATCACTGCTGTGCCGATGACTGAAGAATTAGAGCTTAAGGTTTTAGCAAAAGTAAAAGAGCTCACAAATAAATCGGTTGAGCTAGAAAATATTGTAGATGAAAGCATCTTAGGTGGTTTCATTTTAAGAGTTGGTGACAAGCAATATAATGC
>CAYZKX010000110.1:0-8229 GCA_964479055.1 uncultured Flavobacteriaceae bacterium | reverse complement strand
GCAAAAGGCCATACACTAGAATTTAGTATTGAATCAGAAGTTACTTTTATTCGGAGGCTGTCGGACGAGACTTCCATCCATCTAACATCACTTTTGTTTCCTGTTTCTTGAGGGCGCGAATACCTATGAAATTGGTCTTCAATTTTTCCTGAATGGATACCTATTTTTTGTCCAGTTTTTCTGTCCCAATACGTTTCATTAGGTCCTTTTCCATACCAAGACACATCTTTATAAGAATTTGGTAAGGTCATATACATGCCTAATCGTGGAATATTAGGTAAGTCTTCTTTTAAAGGCTTATACTCAAAATCAATTTTAATAGCACCATCCTGTTGTATGTGATACGAAGTTATGATCTCAGCTAAATCATTAGGTAAATTGTATTTCACTTCGAAAATTACACCATGACTTTCTTTATCAAGTTGTGGGTCTTTAATTAATTCAGAGGTGTAGCTGTAAGTCGCGTCTTGCCAAATACTTGCCCATTGGTCCATACCATTTCCAAGATCGTTGTCAGTAGGTGGTCGCCAAAAATTAGGTTTGATAGGATGTTTGGTGATGATTTTGTCTTGATGCTTCCATTGCTGGATCTCACCCGATTTAGAATCTATAGTAAGATCAATTGAATTGTTTTTAATCATAATTAAATTATCGCTTAATTCAATTTGAATATTGTCTTCACTATCAACTCGTGTAGTAGGTTGCTTCCACTGATTAAGAATAAACTGATCCCAAGCCAATTCAAAACCTTCAGGGATTAATTCAGTTTCTTTAACTTGTACCAATCTAATCTCTAAAATATATTCATGATTTGCATCGAGTTGAAGAGGTAATTTTTCAATATTAAATGTCTTTTTTTCTTGAGGCTCGACATTCCATTTTAGTTGTTGTACATTAATCGAATCCTTACCATTTTTAATCAGGGACCATTCAACATGAGTATTTGACAAATCAACAAAATAATTCTTGTTTTCAATTTGCATTTTGCCCTTACCTAAGTAGTTAAATTGAACAGGCTCATATACTTTTTTAACTTCCGACAAGTGAGGATGCGCGTTTCTATAAGGATCAACTAAGCCATTGTTTAAGAAGTTGCCATCTGTGGGTAGATCGGGATGATAATCATGACCATAAGCCAAATAAGGTTTACCATTCGCATCGATATATTCTAATGATTGATCTACCCAATCCCATATATAGCCACCTTGCAGATTGGGGTAACGTTCGATAATATCCCAGTAATCCTGTAAATTTCCAACTGAATTTCCCATGGCATGACAGTATTCGATCATAATAGATGGTTTGCTGGAATTTGATTGGCCATGTGTAACAAGATATTCTGGTTTGGGATACATAGGACAGTAAATATCTGTATAGTCTTCCTTGCCAGCAGGCTCATATTGTACAATTCTATTCTGGTCTTGTTTTTTGAGCCAATTATAAGTGGCTCTAAATATCTCACCTTCACCGGCTTCGTTACCTAATGACCACGAATAAATTGATACGTGATTGCGATCTCGGTAATACATGCGTTTTGTGCGAGACATATGCGCAGGTAACCAGCTCATTTCATTTCCTATTTGTGTGTCTTCTGATATAGCTAATGGATGGCTTTCTATATTGGCTTCATCAACGACATATAAACCATAGGTATCGCATAATTCTAACCAGTAGGGATCATTAGGATAATGTGCTGAACGCACTGCGTTTATATTGTTTTGTTTCATCAGCATTACATCCTTCTTCATGGATTCTTTAGATATAACATGTCCTGAATAAGGATCAGTTTCATGCCTATCTACTCCTTTAAAATAAATGGGCTTACCATTTATAAGCAACTGACTATCTTTAATCTCAACTCTTTTAAATCCTATATTCTTTGAGATGAACTGATTGTTTTGATTATCGATCTCATCAATTAAGCTGATTTTTAAAGTATATAAATATGGATTTTCTGCCGACCATGAATTCACATTTTCAATGCGACCTGTTAATTTAATCTTAGCACGAGGTTCACCATTAAAATTTACTTGTGAAGAATCGCTAAATAAAAGGGTTTCACCATCGAATAGTTCTACAACAACAGATTTATTTAATGTACTCATCAATGAATCTGATTTTGTAATAGTTATAGAACCATTAAAAATGCCATCAGTATAGCTGTCATTTAGATTTGTTTGAGCATGAAAATCTTCAATATGAATTGAAGGGCGTGTGTATAAGTAAACCTCTCGCTCAATACCACTCATACGCAACATGTCTTGACTTTCTAGATAGCTGGCGTCACTCCACCTAAACATTTGCAAGGCCAAAACATTATCGCCACTATTTAAATATTTTGAAATATTGAATTCAGCCGGTGTTTTACTACCTTGAGAATAACCCACAAAATGACCGTTAATATAGACGTACATTGCTGATTTGGCAGCTGCGAAATGAAGAATAACTTCTTCGTTTAAAAATTCGTCAGTTAAAGTAAAAGTCTTGCGGTAGGTGCCTACAGGATTATAATCTTCTGGTACATCAGGCCAGTTTGTAGTAAATGGATAACGCTCATCTAAGTAAATGGGTTTACCAAACCCTTCGACCTCCCAATTGGCAGGTACTGGTATAGTACTCCAATTTGAATCGTTGTATTCAATATTTTGAAAAGTGGTAGGACGTTGTTTAGGATCCTTTACCCAATTAAATTTCCAGATACCATTAAGGTCAAGGTAGCGTCTGGAATGTATTTTGTTATTAATCGAATCTTGTTCAAACCCAAAAAAAGTAGCTCTTGGAGGCAACTTGTTGATTTCAAAGATTTCGTGATTATAATGATAGGTCTGAGGTTCAACTGTAACCAGTAAGTCTTCGTTACATGAAAATACAATGACCAATATTAAGACTAGAATGTTACCTTTCATCAATAGTGCATCATAAAATCTTCGTTAAATATTTTTTTCAAATGCAAGATCAATTCATGCACATTGCCCTTGCTGAACACAATAGGAGGTTTGATCTTGATCACATTGTGATCTGGGCCATCACTACTCATCAAAATGCCATGCGTTCTCATTCTATTGATTAGGTATTCAGTATGCTTAGGAAGTGGATTTAAGTTTTGATCTACTAATTCAAATCCCAAGAATAATCCTTGACCGCGAACATCTCCTATTATTGGAAATTTCTTTGAAAGCTGGACTAATTCTGATTTTAAAAAGTTGCCAATTTCAAGAGCGTTTTGTTGTAGTTTTTCTCTTTTAACAGCTTGAATGACTTGAGAAGCTATGACACATGAAACTGGGTTTCCACCAAAAGTATTGAAGTATTCCATACCATTGGCAAATGACTGAGCTACTTGTTTGGTGCACACTACAGCGGCTACAGGATGACCATTTCCTAATGGTTTTCCTATGGTTATGATATCAGGAATTACATCATGCAGTTGAAAGCCCCAAAATACTTTACCCAATCTCCCACATCCTGTTTGAACTTCATCAGAGATACATAACCCTCCTGCTTCCCGAACTGATTGATACACAGATTTCAAAAATCCTTTAGGTAGTTCGATCTGACCGCCACAACTAAGAATAGGCTCGATAATAAAAGCAGCTATATTTCTGTTTTTAGCATGAATGTTTTGAATACATTTTTGTACTTCATCGGCATATTTAGAGCCAGCTTCTGGTCCTCTATATTTACCTCTAAATGTATCAGGCAATGGGAATATCTGTGTGTGCTCAGGTGCGCCACTGCCACCTTTACCATCAAATTTATAAGATGATATGTCAATACACGCATTAGTGTTGCCATGATATCCTACTTCAGAAGCTATGATGTCTTGTTGACCGGTAAAAGTTTTCGCCATTCGTAAAGCGAGTTCATTAGCTTCACTACCAGAATTTACAAAATGAAATACGCATAATTCTTTTGGAAGAGTTTCTTGAAGCACTTCAGCCAATTTATTAATGTTCTTATGTAGATATCTGGTATTGGTATTTAACAACGCAATCTGTTCCTGACCAGCCCTAACTACTTCTAAATGTTCATGACCCACGTGTGCTACATTATTAACTGTATCTAAATATTTACGACCTAAATTATCAATTAAATAAACCCCTGAACCTCTAACAATATGCAGTGGCTGCTTGTATTGCAAGCTCATGCTTTTACCTAAATGTTTGTTTCTGAATCCAATTAAGGAGTTAATTGAAAAGTTGGTTTTGGACTCCAAGTCGAGAGATTTGAATAATAAATTAGGATCTGGGCAAAGACCTTTCCAAACCTCTAGTTGATTAGGATAAGCTACTCCTGGAAAATCAAATTCATAGTCAAGCATAGAAAACATGATCTGAAAATGAAGATGAGGCGCCCAATTGCCATTTTCGTGATGGTCACCTAATTCGGCTATTTTGTCGCCTTTTTTAATGCGATCTCCAATCATATGCGTCGTTGCACTTTCAACAGTACAATGACCATACAATGTGTAGAATTCCAAATTATTAAAGTCGTGTTTTAATATAACAAGACCTCCATATTCTTTATCGCCAGCATCATTACAAGCTGTTACAACTTCACCATCAAACAACGCATGGACTGGTGTATGTGGAGGAAACCAAAAATCAAGTCCTAGATGAACTGTTCTGTTTTCTCTTCCTGAATTGCCATTTTTCGCATAGGCATCCGAGGTGTAGATCACACGTGGCTCTAAATAACCACCTGCCAAAACTTGATTAGGATATTTTTCTTGTAAGCGTTCTATCTTAAATTGAAAGAGTTCGAGATCGGCAATTTCCTCTTCATGTCCTAACCATGTGCTGGCAACACTGAGATCGATGTGCTTTAATTTAGAAGCAGAGGTTGTTGGAAACAATTCATTAATACTAAATTTATGATCTTTTGCCCATGTCAAAAATTTAGGTTCGAATGGATGTGCGGTAAAGCCACATGCTTTTCTAAAACTAAAATGTGCAAAATCTGAACTGATGTCATACCATTTTTTTAATAAACTCCAAGCACGATCAGCACTAACCTGAAGATATGCATTGTCTGGCTCCTTTTGCTTGTTTATTGTAGACGAAGTGAGCGAAACAACTAATCGCATTCCAATGACATCATATAGGTGTATTAACTCTGCTTCTTGAAGAGGAAATATGGAGTGGTACCCATCAATAATTGGCAATGCTGCCTCAAGTGGATCGTTGTGATCCATAATGGCGTAAGCACATGCAATGCCAACATCATTTATAACTTGGGTGTGAATCGCATCGCCAAAATCAATAATGGATTTTACAACTGGATTAATGAGATTATCAGCAACGATAATGTTGTAATCGTTGGCATCATTATGCACAACAGATTTGCGTAGCTCATTGTAAGATTCCAATTGATCTTCAAAGCGTTTTTGAAAATAGGTGATTATGGCATGCTCTTCACCTTCGAATAGATCACTATGATCTTTAGTCCATAACGATTGTGCTGTATCCCATTCAAAATCCCTGTGTGCTAAATCATGATCAAATCCTTGGAGTGCTGTGGTTATTTGTCCACAAGCAACACCTAAACTATGATGCAATTCTGGTAATCTGGGATTGACTTGATGCCAAACCCTTCCTGGAATCCAATTAAGTAATCTCACATATTGAATTAAGTCACCTTTGTCAATTAATTCTGAAACGTATTGGCCAGCGTTATTTTTTATGATAATAGGCGTCTCAATCTCGATTTTGGTGCTATTTATATAGTTCAAAATCTCATATAAAAACAAAATAGAATCTTTTTGACAATTGGTACGAGATACTTTCAAAATATAAGTAGGACAATTATCCACTTCAATTTTAAAATTATAATCTACATAACCAGGTAAAGGCGTGGCACGCCCTACTATACCGTAAAATTGCTTTAGAATATCTGCGGCAACTTCCGTATTCATGAATTTGTCTTTATTGCTATTCATTTATTTTCAACTAAAAGCATTATTATATGCGCTGCACTCCAACTAAAGTTATGTGCATGTAGACCTTCTCCAGTTAATGGGTGATAATTTTCTCTGATGGCTTTACCTTTTCCTAATAATCCCTTAGCACCTTCCAGAATTTTAATAGTAGCCAAATCAGCTTCTTCATTAAACCCATAATTGCGCAAACCTTTGACACCAAAATACGCCTGATCTAACCAATTTGGACCTCTCCAATAACCTTTAAGCGGATCAAATTTTTCATGATCGGCGCTCATGGTTTGAAAAGGTACTTTAGTATAGAACTTATTAGGATCCATCATTTTTGTTTTTACAGCAATAGCTTGTTCTGGCGTAGCTGCTTCTGCCCATAAAGCAGTCCAGCCCTCACTGCCTTCCCCTTTAATAAAAGTACTACCATCTAAAGACGTGTCGTAAAACCAACCGTCCTCAGAATCATAGAACTGGGTCTGAATTATTTCTTTTAAAAGTTTAGCTTCTTTTAAATACTGCTCATGATCTTTTGCTTCGTTTAGTTCCTTTGCCAATTCTGCAAGAAATATCTTCTCAGCAAAGAGATATGCGTTGAGATCAACACTTTCTTGATCTAGTGAGAAAGCATTTTCACCATTCAGCACAATTTTAGAATTGTCAAATCGAATGGCATTATCCATGCCACTTTCCCATTTGGCTGCAATAAGACTGCCATCAGTTGAGCCGTATTCACAAACACCATCTTTATCATGATCTCGCTTGTTGTACCACCAGTAATGATATTTCTTTAGTTTGGGATACATATAGTTTAAAAAAGAAGTGTCTCGATCTTTATAATAGATTTTATGTACAGCCCAGCCTGCCAAAGGAGGTTTGGTGTCTCGATAGTTGTGCGCTTCAATGGTAGTGTCTCTATAGACAACATCAGCCACAAAGCCATCATCATTTTGAAAATCGAACATAAGCTTCACTTGCTCTTTGGCCAACCTTAGATCATAATGTGATAAACCAACAGCATGTTTCCAGGAATCCCATGACCAGAATCCATTAAACCATTTGTAATGATAACTGGGAAATAGACCTTCATGTTTGATTTCACCTGCAGGAATACGCCAGTTGTTTTGTAAAGTAAGGTGTGCTTTGGCTAAAACTTCGGCATATTTATCGTCTTGGAATTGTGGCTTTCTATGCTCAATTAATGCCTTAAGTTGGCTGTGCTTTTCTTGTTTTCGTTTGTGTACGATGGAATCAAAATCTATACTTTCAATAAGTACCTTTTCTTGTTCCCAGGAATGTTCTGGAAAAATAAAGGTTTGAGAGATTGTAAAAGACCTCGTTTCATTGGGTTTCAACTCAATGTATTTTTCTTGTAGTGTAAAGATTGAACTGTCAATTTTTACCCAATTGTTATTCTCAGGTAATATTATATAACCTTTAGCCGAAGATTTTTTTGAGTTAATTTCAAGAACGTTGTTCTGTACTTCAAAACTGAGACCATCAGCTAGTATTTTATTAACTGACCAACCATAAGAGGTTTTTTTAGGACCAGATGAAATGTTCTTAATACTATACTTTATCAGAGCGGTATTGCCACTTAAAAAAGTTAGTTTCTCGGTTAATTCGAAATTGTTACCTACTCTTTTTTGCTCTAAATGACTAGGGAATGCTTTCTGATGGGCTATATTATTTGACCTATTTAGTGAGAATGTTGAATCCGATTGTAAGTTAAAACTTGAGAGTATTGGACTAGTCCAAATACCATTTTGCTGTGTCATTAAAAAAGGTCCTGTAAATCCTAAATTCTGTGCTGTCGAATCTGGAAAGGCATAGGCAAACCAAGCACCTTGATCTGAAAACATAAGACCATCTTTGTCAAATTTATCCTTTGGCGTAATGTAATAGTCTAAAATGTTCAAGCTATGTTCCAGGTACTTATAATTAGTATTTATTGTTTCGGGTTTGCTTTTAGCACAACCTAAGCAAGTAGCAATAAAGATGCACATGAAAATAAGAGACTTATACATGTGTGTCAATTTTTAAGTTGATTTGCCAATTGAAATGCTCAGTCGGGTTTAAAATGGATAACCCATTTCCAGAATTAAAGGCATTTGGCTCGGCTGTCATAGGTTCTATAGCTATACTTTGTCTATGATCTGGTGTATAAAGTTGCAAGTAGTTAATAGAACATTTCATTTGTAAGTTGTAGTGCTCCGTGTTAAATATTACCGGATCATCTAAAAGTAAAAAAGTATTGTCAAAACTCATGTTTTTCAGACTGAAAGTTGGAGGTAAGCTAC
>CAYZKX010000109.1:3344-8305 GCA_964479055.1 uncultured Flavobacteriaceae bacterium | reverse complement strand
GGACAGACTATTTTAGATCTAGGATGTGGTCCAGGATTCTGTACTAAAGAATTGGCCTTTACAGTTGGTATGGAAGGCCGCGTAATTGGAATAGACCGATCGCAACATTTTATTGACTTTTTAAATGCTGTTAATGCTCAATATGGTTTGAACATTGAAACTTTATGTTCCGATTTTGATGACATGCAATTGGAAAATGATAGTTTGGACGGCGTATATTGTCGTTGGGCATTGGCCTGGGTGTCAAATCCGAAAAAGGTATTGGAAAGAGTAAAGCATGCCTTAAAGCGAGGAGGAAAGATAGTGGTTCATGAATATTACGACTGGTCTACTCATCAAATCGAACCTGATATCCCTGAATTAACCAAAGCGATCAAGGCAGCCTTGCGCAGTTTTAAAGAGCAGGATGGTGAGATCGATATAGGCCGTGAGCTACCTGAAATGTTTGAAAACTTAGGCATGCGTGTTCAATCTGTGCGACTTTTAGCTAAAATGGGACAACCAGAATCTCTTGTATGGCAATGGCCAAGATCATTCTACTATAGTTATTTCCCAAGATTGGCAGAAGCAGGATACCTAACAGCAAAGGATGTTGAAAAAGCCCTTGAACAAATGGAAATACTCGGTCAAAATAAAAATGCTACGTTGTTTTGTCCTACAGTTGTTGAAGTGATCGCTGAAAAGATCTAGTTCACAATTTTACCATCAACCATAACTAATTTGCGATCGGCCATATTAGCCAATTCCGTATTATGCGTGACGATAATGAATGTTTGACCAAATTCATCACGTAATTTAAAGAATAGTTCGTGGAGTTTTTCGGCAGATTCACTATCCAGATTTCCTGAAGGTTCATCGGCCAATATGAGTTGTGGTTTGTTCATTAATGCACGAGCGACTGCAACACGCTGTTGCTCACCACCTGATAAGGCGTTAGGTTTATGATCATGGCGTTCCTGCAAATCAAGATAATCTAAAAGTTCTTTGGCTCGTGACTCAGCCTCACCTTTAGGCATACCATTAATAAAGGCTGGAATACATACATTTTCTAATGCTGTAAACTCAGGAAGTAATTGATGAAATTGAAAGATGAAGCCCAAATGTTGGTTTCTAAAACGGGCTAATTTACGATCACTCATGCCTATAACAGACTGATCATTAATAGTGATCACTGTATCATTTGTTTTAGAAGGTGCATCTAATGTGCCTAGAATTTGCAAGAGCGTTGTTTTTCCTGCTCCTGAAGCACCTACAATTGAAACTACTTCACCCTGACTTACTTGTAGGTCAACACCCTTTAATACGTGGAGATCGTCAAAGTATTTATGTATATTTTTCGCCTGGATCATGACTTGAAAATGCAGGTTGAAAATACTACATTAATACCTTATGTGCAATCCTTAAATGCTTTTCTTTTTAAAGATGTTCTTTATGTTATTGTAGTCTATGAAGTACTGTAATCGAATTGAAAAAATATGCTCCATAGGCTCATCAAAAAGTGTATTTAAACTTTCAAAATACGAGTCGGTTGAAGCCGTATCTGAATAAAACAATTGATTTCTATATAAAGCCGTTAAGAAACTTCCTGGTGCTACTTGCCAACGATAACTCAAGTCTAAATTCCATGTATTGAAATTCACGTCAGAATTGCCTAAGCCCATTTCCTCCCAAGTTTGAGATTGAATTATCAAAGTACCATCATCTTGTAAAAAATACGGGTTACGATCATATTCAACAGTTGACCAGAAGTTTCTAAATGTTAAGGAAATACCATGGAATGGGTTAAAATTATAGCTTCCTGACAAGCTATTCTCAATAATAACCTGATCGCGTTCACCAAAAATAATCTCACCATCTATATTATTGGAATTATTAGCGTAGCCTCTGCTACCTTTGTTATTTTGGTACTCAATACTGTAGCGTACTCTAAATTTGTCACTAAATCTAAATGTAGGTCCTGCTTCAATAAAATAACCAAAAAGATCACGTTCACTATCAAAAGCATGCCACATACCACCACCTACATTAGCAGATAGAAGTTTGTTTTCATTGGTATCGATCCAGCCATTTATGCTGCCTATATTCTTATATATCCAGTAGCGTTTGTTCTCAAAATCACGTGGTTCAAAATAGTCATATTGATTGCCTGGCTCAAAATTGATATTAGCACCAAACCACATTAATTTCTTTGTTTGACCATTAACAAATACGCCAAAGTTTGTCCCTGTGAACGTACCTGGATCGAAGAGTCGACGGTAATTTACATACGCATTGATGAAAAAGTTATTTAGCTTTTTCCAAGGCTCAAATATTCTATAGTTGATATCAATACCAAAATTATTGAAGTTGTTTCTAAAATTAAGACCAAGGTCATTAATGTCATAATTATCATCAGCAAAACGATGATCGAAGCTATATCTCCAATTGCCGTGAGATTTCCCAACTCTAAAAAAGGAGCTGAATCCTGTTTCATCACCAGTTGTTAAGTTGCGATAACTCATTTTTACATCACCTCTAATATTGTAAGTGTTTCGTTTATTAGAGATATCGGCTACCAATCCTGTGACATTGGCATCTCTAAAGCTGCCTTCACGTAAAACGTTGGTATTGACTAAAGCAATGGATGAATTACGGTTAAACTGTTGATCTATGGTAATTACACTATAGTTAGCAAAACTTTCAACTAATTCACGTCTTGAAGTATCGGTAATAGTATCCAATATGGTGGCATAGGTTTTTTCAGTCAAAGCATTCAAAACGCCAATTCCCAGTCCTTTAGGATTTCGACCTGATACTTTTATGGCATTAAGGGTTTTTACTTCATCTGGGAAGTTGGTAACTATTTCATTTTCTTCTAGGCTCACACTGCCAGTTGGAGCGTTTCCAATACGTCTGGAAAAGAACATATTTCCTTTTTCAAATAGATCAACCCCTTCTTTAAAAAACTGTCGCTGTTCGGAAAAGGTTTGTTCAAAAGGACCAAGATTCAAGCGTACATTATCGAAGGCTGCCTGACTAAAATCTGGAATAAGCGTAGCATCAAGAGTGAAATTCTCAGTAATTCCATATTTGAGGTCTAAACCAATATTATATTCGCTATCTCCATTTCCATCCACCACATTAGATACTGTTGATACAAATGGATAGAATAATAATCGGGTAGGAGGTTCGATTTTTTCAATACCTGTTAATTCTCCATGGTAAAGCCCAATATTACCCTTGGTTCTATCAATTGGATTCCATGAATACTGAGTGTTGTTGATGTTGAAGCGTCTATGGAACTGCATTCCCCAAGTTTGGATATCCTGATTTTTAAACCGCAATGTTCTATATGGAATTTTCATTTCTACTATCCAGCCATCATCTACAATCTTCACTGCACTATCCCAAACGGCATTCCAACCAAAATCTTCGCCATTAGATGGATTGGCTACGGCATCGGCTTGAGTCCCCGAACTGAATACAAAGAACTCGGTATCGTTTTGAGCATCGTTATTTGGATTAAAGATCACACCAAAAAAATCGGAGTTTCCAAAATTATCACGATTGGTGAACTGTACCTGAATGTCATCAGGATTGTCTTTTAAATATGCAGCGACATAAATGGCATCATCGTCATAACTCAATTTGACAGTTGTTTTCTGATTTTCATTTAATGTCACACCCATTTCAGGTCTGAACTGAATAAAATCAGTTGCAATATCTGCATTCTCCCATACAGCATCATCTAAAACAGCATCGATTTTTGGGGGTTCGGTAGTTCGGGAAATGTTTAGCGTTTTTTTCTCTTGAGCCCCTATTGTACTGATACACAATAGAAAGAGTGAGAAAATAGTTAGGAAGGTTTTCACTTTTTTAATTGATTGATGATTAAAAATATAACTGCTATAAAGACATATTATTTTATTAAATGTTACAACAGCCTACACAAATGTATTAGAGTTGCCAGTTCATATTTCCCAATTAAACGTTAAATAAATCCCTATAAACGTTAAGATTTAGTAGGGTTTGTTAATCGAAAAAGATTAAAGAAAATTTATTTATTTTTAGTGAAAATTAATACACAAAATGCCTTATAAACAATTTGAAGAATACAATATTCAAGTTACTGACGATGTGAAATTAAGATATCAAGAGATCATTAAAGATCTGGGCGAAGACCATAATAGGGAAGGACTTTTAAAAACTCCTGAGCGTGCTGCCAAGGCCATGCAATTCTTAACTCAGGGTTATGCACAGGATGCCGAATCCATACTTCGAAGTGCCATGTTTAAGGAATCGTATGATGAAATGGTGATTGTTAAGGATATTGAGATCTATTCGTTATGTGAGCATCATATTCTTCCTTTTTTTGGGAAGGCTCATATTGCTTATATCCCTAATGGTTATATTGTTGGTTTAAGCAAAATCCCTCGTATTGTCGATGTATTCGCACGACGCCTTCAAGTTCAGGAAAGACTTACTGAACAAATATTGGACAGCATCAATAATACGCTAAATCCCAAGGGTGTGGCTGTAGTAATAGAAGCCAGTCATATGTGTATGATGATGCGAGGTGTGCAAAAACAAAATTCGGTCACTACAACTTCAGGTTTCAAAGGTGCTTTTGAAAATATAGAAACGCGCACTGAGTTTTTAAAGTTGATCAGCGAAAAATTATCCTAGTTAATTTTACATCTTAAAATTGTCGCTTTGACAGTTACTACTATTTGGTATGTTTCTTGTTATAGATCAAATAGTTAAGATCACTATATGAATTTAGAAAAGTTCAGCAAGTCTCAAAAATTAGGGCTAAGTATTCTATTTGATGCCTTAGGTTATGTTTCTTACATTTTTCCACCATTTGATTTTGTTTGGGCACCTTTATCAGCCTATTTAATGACCAAAATGTATAAAGGAAATGAAGGAAAGATTGCAGGTGTTATTGTATTTATTGAAGAGGCCCTTCCATTTGTGGATAT
>CAYZKX010000109.1:2135-3244 GCA_964479055.1 uncultured Flavobacteriaceae bacterium | reverse complement strand
ATCAAATTATTGCAAAGATACTTGCCATGCTTGTTCTATATCAGTCTCTCCGCCTGCATTATTAATAACGCCTTCAGCAACACCAGGAGCAAATTTGTCTGGCTCGTGTCTAAGTGTCACAGCAAATCCACCAGTAGTAGCAGCATTACCTGAAACAAACTGGAATGCCAATCCTATAGGATTACCATCAGCATCCATATCAGAGTATGAAGTTGTACCAATACCTGCACTTAAAGTGTAGAACAATTGATGTTCTTCTGCTTCTTCTTCAACCTCTTCCGTAATGTTCTCAGCTGGATTTTCCAATTCATTTAGAAGTTCAATAGTTCCATTATAGGTTGTGTTTATTGCAATTGGTCCAGAAACAGTTACAATTGGTGCTGTTGGTCCGTCACCATCCAAATCTCTAGTTTGTAAAGTCACAGTTGTTCCGCCTCCAACAGGTACCAAAGTAACGGTCATAGTAGTTATTACTTCCTCCTCATTTACTGGTGGGGGTGCATCATCATCGCTTGAACATGCAATAATAAATGTAGTTGCTAATAAAAATAAAAGTGTTTTGAAAATTGTTTTCATGGTTTAAATATTAATTAATAAATAAGTTTTAATTGTAAGAATATATTCCTTCCGGTATCATCAGCAAAGTACCTTAGTCTATTAAGATATTCTCTATAATTGGTATTAAATAAATTATCCACTCCAGCTCCTATATTCAATCCAACATTATTTGAAATTTCAAGATCAATGTTTGCTGAAAGATCAAACAAATTATAGGCTGGTGGTGGTGTACTAATATCTACTAACTCAAAGGAGTCGGTAGTTGGTATATAAGCTTCAAAATTATTATCAGGATATCGATTTTGCATGGCTACAAATTGATGTTGTAGCATTACATTTAAGTTTAACCATTCTTTATTAGAATACGTGAGCCCACTACGTGTTCTAAAAGCTGGAATGTCAATTAGTGGTCTATTTTGATCAACATCTTCCCCATAGACATATGACGTGGTGTTACTTAAGTTCCATTTCGCATCAATATTGAAGTCTATATTAACGTCAAACCCTGCTAATAGGGCATCAGTTTGCAAATATTCCCATACAGGAAATGC
>CAYZKX010000109.1:0-2035 GCA_964479055.1 uncultured Flavobacteriaceae bacterium | reverse complement strand
CGTCAAACCCTGCTAATAGGGCATCAGTTTGCAAATATTCCCATACAGGAAATGCACCTCTAATAGTACTCTCAGTTCCAGTTGGTTCTAGATAAATGAAATTAGTAACACTATTTACATAGGTCTCTGCATTAATATTAATACGCGAAGTATTAAGTTGATAATTAATGGCGAAGCGATTTGCAATTTCTTTATCTAGTCGCAGGTCTCCCAATTCAATTCGAGCTGCAGAATGATGTAATCCATCACTAAACAATTCTGCCGGATTAGGTGGGCGAGAAGCCAAACCATAATTAAATCCTATCTTATGCTTTTCATTGATATTATAAATAAGGCCAGCTGTAGCCGAGAAATTATGAAAATCAAAAACCGGATTGGTGAGTAATTGTGTGCCCAGATCTTCTATTACAATATCTGCAAAATCTTCATCATAACCGCGTTCTTCCCATCGGCTAGTGCGGTAGAATTTAAGGGCATCAATATGATTATAATCATAACGCACACCCAGATCGGCAATTAGATTATCGTTAAGATCAAATTCTCCAATAGCAAATGCACCTAGATCGTATTTTTCATAATCAGGAATTAATCGGCGCACTCCAGTTTCGGGATTGGCAAAATTATCTTGATAACGTCCAATAATACCAAAATTGAATTTCATATTATCGTATTTATCAACCATCAAGTTACTACTTAAACTATGTGTTTGTAACCTAAGATCTACAGCAGGCACATCTCTATCATCGCCAACACGACGATCAAACTCGTAACGCTGATTGCGTTGATAATCGTAATTCACGTTTAGCTTACCTAGCGACTTGAATCTTGAATATCCTGAAGCTTTAAGAAGTGTATGATTAACTTCCTGTTTTGGTGCGTTTATTTCATAGCTGAAGTCTTCAATAATTGAAGGCTCACCACTATTAATAGCATCTACTAGATCGGCAACATTACCAATATGCGAGGCGGCAAGAATTCCAATTTCGTTATCAATAACATTGGCATAGATTTCAAAGCCATTCTCAAAGCTTTTATAGCCACCTTGAATCACTCCTGAAATACTTTTAGCACCTGTATTGGTTAGATTGTAATCTGGTGCCTCAAGATCACCATTTTGCTTGTATGTAATCAAACCATTGGCATACCATCCTGTACTAAAGGTCTTGTTCAAAGACGTACTCACGTTATATCCAAGTCCATTACTTTGGAATCCTAGAATGGTTTTACCATAAAGGGAATCTTGAAGTCTTATGTTTGATGGGCTTAAAATAACAACACCTCCTATGGCATCACCACCATAGGCCAAGGCACCTGATCCTTTAATAACCGAAATGCTATTAGCAGCATTAACGTCTACATTGGGTGCATGTTCTATTCCCCATTCTTGATCTTCCAGTCGTACTCCATTGTTAATAATTACCACACGACTACTATGCAAACCATTGATCACAGGCTTGACGATCTTGCTTCCTGTTGTAATTTTAGTCACACCACCAATTTGTTCTATAACATCACCAAGGCTACCAGAGCTGTTGGCTTCAATTTCATTTTTATTGATTATGGATTCCTGCATCAAAGGTGTTTGCTTATTAGGATTCACTGCCTCCAGATTTACCAATTCCAGTTCTTCAACATGATGTTCAAGAACGAACTCCTTATAGAGATTTGAATTTAAATTGAATTCCTCGGTTTTAGGTTCACAGGTTATGTGAGAAACAATGACTTTAAGCTTGCCAGCACAAAGACCTTCAAACTTGAAAAAGCCATTGGCATTTGATGTGGTGTATTTATTTAAATTTTCAATAAACACTGTCGCACCATCTATGGCTTCACCATTGTGGAAATCTTGCACTTTACCAGTAAATTCTAAATTACAATTTTGAGCTGCTATATTCATACTTATAATCATGAATAATGCAACATTCAACATACGAAACATATGCCTGACTTTAAATTAATGAATACCTGATTTAATTGGGAAAAGGTATTCGTGACAATTACAGTTTTGGAGAGTTATGTAATTGAAGGTGGCGCT
>CAYZKX010000108.1:0-8312 GCA_964479055.1 uncultured Flavobacteriaceae bacterium | reverse complement strand
GCTAGACAAAATGAATATGGACGTGCTGACCAAGCTGCTGTATGGATGTTATTAGCTAAATTGTACTTAAATGCAGAAGTGTATTTAGGAATGGGCGAATACCCTAAAGCCATGACGTACATTGAAAGAGTAATAGGTGCAGGATATGCAATTGCTGATAATCCTTATTTTCATTTATTTTTAGCAGACAATCATGTCAATGGTACTGAAAGTGAGGTCATATTCCCTATTCCATTTGATGGACTAAACACTCAGGGTTATGGAGGAATGACCTTTTTAGTGCATGCACCTGTTGGTGGTAACATGGATCCTGACGATTATGGTATCAATGGAGGCTGGGCCGGTGTGAGAACCACATCTGCTTTTGTTAATAAGTTTGACGATTCTAACCTTGATATCGACGGATTTAATGAAACTTTAGGTGATCTTGGCGATTGGGCTATTATTGGTAGCGCTACACCAAATGGCTGGGGTGATCCAGATACAGATATGCGCCAAACCGGAACAGACCAATATATGTTATATGCCAATCTGGTTGCTGGAGAAATGAAATTCAGATTTGAAGATTCATGGACCGTCAATCTTGGTGATAATGATGCTGACGGCTCTCTTGAACAAGATGGGGCGAATATTGCAGTAGCTGAAGATGGTTTATATGTAATTTCACTAGATGTAGCCAATCTCACTTATTCTATTGAATTGTTTGCTGGAGATGGCAGAGCCAATTTCTTTACAGATGGACAGTCACTTGAAATAGAAGATATTTCTCCTTTTAACAACGGTTATGCCGTGGAGAAATTTAGAAATGTAGACGTTAATGGTGTTCCTGGATCAGATACAACTGGTGATTTTGCCGATACCGATTTTCCAATGTTCAGATTAGCTGATGCCTATTTAATGTATGCTGAGGCTGTACTAAATGGTGGCGGAGGCTCTGAAGCTCAGGCTGTTGATTACATCAATATCTTAAGAGAACGTGCTTATGGTAGTGCCATTGGGAATATTACTGTTAATGACCTAACGGAGCAATTTATACTTGACGAGCGTTCTCGCGAATTGCATTGGGAAGGCCATAGAAGAACAGACCTTATACGCTTTGGTCAATTCTCCGATCAAGGTATTTGGCCTTGGAAGGGTAATGTCCCTCAAGGTGTTACTACAGAAGCCTTTAGAGATATTATGCCTATTCCAGCGTCTGACCTTGGCGTAAACACTAATTTAACACAAAACACAGGATACTAAAACTCAAAATAAAATGAAAAAATTTAAAATATTAGGACTATTAATGCTATTACTTAGCTTTAGTTCGTGCGAACAAAATGACGAAGTTGTATTTGTTGCCGGAAGTTCAAGTATTAACTTTACTAATACCTTTTTAAGTGAATACTTGTTAAGCTTCCCTACGTCATCAAATATTGCTGAACGATTTACATGGAATTCTCCAGACGTAGGCGTACCTACTAATTTAACGTATACTCTTGAAGTATCTTTAATGGGAGACTTTAGCGATGCCTCTGTTGTAGGTGCAACAAGTTCAAATGAAATTGCGGTAACTATTGGTGATATGCTAGGATATGCCGCACAATTAGGACTAGATAATGATCCTAACACAGAAGCTCCAAATACTGGGCAAGTAGCTTTTAGAGTAAGCTACAATATTGGTGATGGTGGTGAAACTACATATTCAGATCAAAGCAACCTGACTATTGTTTGGTTAGAAGAGACTACAGATGGTGGTGCCGTTTGTGATCTTGATGCTCTATACGGTGTAGGTGCTGGTATTACGTATACAGGATGGGATTGGGCAAATCCTGCTGTATTTGGTTGTACTGGTAACGGTGTTTATTCAGGTAATGTTCACCTTCAAAACAACGGTGGTGCCGACAACAACTTCCGTTTCTTTACTGTTGAAACAGATTGGGGATCAGGACAAAATTATCCTTGGTATGTAGATCAAGGGTATACCATTGATTCAAACTTTGTAGATGCTATGGATGGTGATAATAATTTTGCCTTTATTGGTACATCTGGATTCTACTACTTAACTATTGATACGGTTAATAAAACAATCACTTTAGATGATCCAACAGCGATTGGTTCATGTGAACTAGATATTTATTACGCTGTAGGTGCAGGTATTGCAACTGCAGGATGGGATTGGGCGACTCCAGCACAATTCCCTTGTAATGATGACGGTGTATGGTCTGGCTGGGTAGAATTAACTGCCGATGGTGATGCCAACTTCCGTTTCTTTACGGTAGCTACTGATTGGGGCTCAGGACGTAACTATCCTTGGTATGCAGACGCTGGTTATGCTATTGATTCTAACTTTGAAGATGCCATGGACGGTGACAATAACTTCAGATTTATTGGGGCCACTGGTACGTATTGGTTAGTTATTGATGAAATCAATAAAACCATAACTTTAACAGCACAATAATTAATTTAATAAACTCAAAAAAGGCTATGTATTTCATAGCCTTTTTTGTCTATTTATCATACTTATGAAAAAACTACTACTCCTTGTATTATCTATTTTCTCAATGTATGGATATGGACAGGTTCAAGAGGCCACTTTTGAAGTGTCCCCAGTTGACTTTAATGAGGACGACGAAATTACAATAACGGTTTCTAATATTGATCCTGAAATATGGAATCCTGGAGAAGCAGATAATATATATCTATGGGCATGGTCATACAATATTTTTAACACTAATTCTATTGACGCTCCTGGTAATAATATTTGGTCTAATACAGATGAATCTCAAAAACTAACAAACAATGGTGATGGAACCTACTCTATTACATTTACGCCCACTACATTTTATAATCGTGTTGGTATTGGAAGAATTGGTTTTTTAGTTAAGGCAAAGGATGGGACTGGTGATAAAAAATCACAAGATTATAGACAGTATTTGCTTACCAATGAACTTACACTAAATACGCCAAGTGACAATTTACAGATTGTTGATATGGGTACTTCAATTAATGTCTCTGCAACAACGACCTATTCGTCTAATTTTACTCTTAAGGCAAACGGCGCTATAGTCCATACTTCAAATGGAATCACATCCTACAATCATGATTTTGTTGTAAATTCAGATACAGATTTTGTTCTTGAGGCCGATGATGATGATCAAATTTTAAGTAAAAGCTTTAAAGCGCGGTTAACGCCTTCTACCCCTCTTCCTGCAAATTTAAATGATGGTATTAATCTAGATCCTAACGATGATACAAAAGCCACATTAGTGCTCTATGCTCCTGGTAAAAGTACGGTTCATGTCATTGGTAATTTTAATAGTTGGCTTGAAGATAATAGTTATTTAATGTCATATGATTCTGCAAGGGATAGATATTGGTTAGAACTTACAGGTTTAACACCGCAAACTAATTATATGTTTCAATATTTAATTGATTCCAATATTAGAGTTGCCGATCCATATTCAACTATAATATTAGATGAATTTAATGATTCATCTATTGATGCGATCACGTATCCTAACCTTCCTGATTATCCTACCGGAGATACAAATCATGCAGTCACATTACTTAGAACAGGAGATCCGGAGTATGTTTGGCAAACTACAGATTTTGTACCTCCAGCAAAAACAGATTTGGTCATTTATGAATTACTAATCAGGGATTTTGATGAATTACATAGCTACGATGCTGTTAAAGCTAGGCTAGATTATCTCGAAAATCTCGGTGTTAATGCGATAGAATTAATGCCTGTAGGTGAATTTGACGCCAATGAATCATGGGGTTATAATCCTTCATTCCATATGGCTTTAGACAAATATTATGGCACTGCAACGGCTTTTAAAGAATTCATAGATGAATGTCATAGTCGTGGAATTGCTGTAATTATTGATATGGTATTTAATCATGGAACGGGACAGAACCCATATTACAGAATGTGGAATACAGATAATGGTGGTTATAATGGTCAAGCAAGCTCAGATAATCCATTTTATAACCCTTCTCCAAGACATTCATACAATGTATTTAATGATTTTGATCACAGCAGTGCTGATACACAAGCTTATGTGAAACAAATTTCTCAGTATTGGATAGAGGAGTATAATTTAGATGGATTTAGATGGGATCTCACAAAAGGGTTTACACAAAATTGTACAGACTCAGATGAAACTTGTACCAATGCTTTTCAATCAGATCGTGTTGAAGTGCTTAAAAAATATGCAGACTATCAATGGGATGTTAATCCTGATTTCTTAGTCATTTTTGAACATTTGGGTGAAAATTTTGAAGAGAGTAAATGGGTTAATTATAGATTGGGAGAAGGTAAAGGAATAATGGTTTGGAGTAATTTGAATGGCCCATATAGTGAAGCTTCAATGGCTTACAATGAAGATAATAAATCAAACTTTTCATGGATTTCTTACTTAAATAGAAATTTTACAGTTCCAGCAAATATTGCTTATATGGAAAGTCATGACGAGGAGCGAATAATGTTTAGAAATCTAAACTTTGGAAATTCAAATGGAGGCTATGATATTACAAACGAATCCACCGGATTGGATAGACTGGAATTAGCAGGTGCTTTTTACTTTACTGTTCCTGGTCCTAAAATGATATGGCAATTTGGTGAATTGGGTTATGACATAAGTATTGATGATCCATGTCGTGTTTGTAATAAGCCAATTTTATGGAATTACTTTGACGAACCTGATCGGAGAGATGTTTATGATTTATGGTCTAAGCTCATTGAGCTCAAAAAAGAAGAATCCATTTTTAGAACAGATGATTTTACATTAGATGTGGGCAATGCAAATGGCCTTAAAAAAATCCATTTAACCAACAGTGAGTCTAGCTCCAATATTGAATTTGTCACTATAATTGGAAACTTTGGTGTTATATCGCAAGACATTGATCCAGAATTTCAACAAACAGGCACGTGGTATGATTTACTAAATAACAATACTTCAATAGAAGTTAGTGATGTTAATTCTCCTATTAATTTAGCTCCTGGTCAATTTTTTGTTTATGGCAGTGATCAAGCAAACTTAAGCATAGAAGACTTTGCTTATAATGAAAATGAAATCAAATTTTATCCGAACCCTGTAAAGGATACTTTTACAATCAATACTACAACATCTAATGTTCAGATATTTGATTTAACAGGAAAATTGGTAAAAGAATTCAAAGGTAATTTTGATTCAAACTACAATTTTAATATCTCAGAATTAGCGAAAAGTATTTACATAATCATTGCTAAAAACAACTCAGGTAGCCATCTAACCACTAAACTGGTAAAATTGTAAGCTAAACTAACACGTTATATGCAATACGATAACCTGGGTAAAGCTTCTGGTCCAACCGGAAGCTTTTTTTGTACCTTTAAGTCTGAGTTAATTTACGGCACTATGATTAATATTAGGTTTCTACAATATTTAATATTTTTTCTATTGGTATCCTGCAATTCGACCAACTCCAACGAAGAGGTTTCAGATGATATCACACCCCTTGATCCTCAATTGTTCTATTTGGGAGCAGACTTGTCATATGTGAATGAAATGGAAGACTGTGGTGCCACCTACATGAACAGTGATGGGCAAACGAAACCGCCTTACCAAATATTCAAAGATGTAGGGGCTAATTTAGTGCGATTACGTTTGTGGCACAATCCAACATGGACCGATTACTCCAACTTTGATGACGTTAAATTGTCCATACAAAAAGCCAAAGCCGTCGGCATGAGAGTACTACTCGATTTTCATTATTCTGATACTTGGGCTGATCCCAATAAGCAGGAGATTCCAGCTGCCTGGTTAGATCAAATTGATAATACCACTGTCTTGGGAGGATTACTTTATAATTATACGTATTCAACTTTGGAAGATCTGGCCAATCAAAATCTATTGCCAGATATTGTTCAAATTGGAAATGAAATTAACCCTATGATACTCCAGCATGGAGAATTGGAATGGCCAATTGACTGGGAGCGTAATTCGGCATTATTGAATCAAGGGATCAAAGCCGTGAGAGACCTTTCAAATGTGTTGCAACAAGAAATTGAAGTGATGTTGCATATCGCACAACCGGAAAATGGGTTGTGGTGGTTTGAACAGGCTACTCAAAATGGTGTAACCGACTTTGACTGGATTGGATTATCCTATTATCCGAAATGGTCAGATTACGCCTTGAACGAAGTCTCTAAACCGCTTTCTACGTTAATGTCTTTATATAATAAGCGCTTAATGGTTGTAGAAACGGCCTATCCATATACTTTGGAAAATGCAGATCCAGCCAATAACATTTTAGGTGAAGACGCATTGATTGATGGGTACCCTGCTACGCAACAAGGGCAATTGAATTATCTCAATCAACTAAAGTCCATAATTAAAAATGTAGGTGGTGAAGGCTTGATCTATTGGGAGCCTGCTTGGGTTTCAACCACATGCTCAACACCATGGGGCCAGGGATCGCACTGGGACAACGCCACTCTTTTTGATCATGATAATAAAGCTACTTTAGGGATGTCATTTTACAACGATTGATATGATGGTTAGATCAAAGTATTTCTGTTTCAGTCTGGCATTTATTCTAGGCTTTTCCCTTTTAGTAGGCCAAAATGTAAGAGAGGTACTAACGTTGAACACAGGATGGAAATTTAGCAAAGGTCATCATTCGCAAGCCGTTGATCCTACTTATAATGATTCTGAATGGCAAGATATTACTGTGCCTCATGATTGGGCGATCTATGGTCCATTTGATAAAGAAATAGATAAGCAAATTGTAGCCATTGAACAAAATGGTGAAGAAATTGCCACGGAAAAAACAGGTAGAACTGGGGCATTACCATATATAGGTGAAGCCTGGTACAGAACGTCCTTTTCTTTATCTAATCTAACCAATTCTAAAAAGATCCTGCTTGTTTTTGAAGGCGCCATGAGCGAACCTGAGGTGTTTGTAAACGGAAAAAAAGTAGGTGAATGGAAATACGGCTACAGCTATTTTTATTTTGATATCTCAGAGGTAGTTAACAAAACTAACAATGTTCTAACTGTGAAGCTTTCAAACGTAGACAAATCTTCACGATGGTACCCTGGGGCAGGCTTGTATCGAAAAGTCCAAATCATTGTCAAGGAAAACGTGAGCTTTGATCACTGGGGCACCTTTATTACAACACCCACAATCGAAGATGAAATAGCCAAGGTCAACATCAAAGCAAAAGTGACAGGTGATCAACTTAAATTGGTCACTAAAATCATTAACGCCGAAGGTGATATTGTAGGTTCCAATTCAACCATCACACAATTTGGAAATGAATTCGAACAGAACATTGCAGTTGACCATCCTCTCCTTTGGAGTCCCGAAACACCTTATTTATATAAAGCCATTATGCAATTGTATGAAGGTAATGAACTCAAAGATGAGATCATAACCCGATTTGGAATTAGAAAGATTAAATACGACCGTGATTCAGGGTTCACTTTAAACGATAAAGTAACAAAATTCAAAGGCGTTTGCTTACATCATGATCTTGGTCCGTTAGGAACAGCAGTCAATACCGCCGCTTTAAAGCGTCAACTTCGAATTTTAAAAGATCTAGGATGTAACGCCATTCGAAGCGCTCACAACATGCCATCGATCGAACAATTGGAACTTTGTGATGAAATGGGTTTTTTATTTTTAGCAGAGAGTTTTGATGAATGGGCCAAACCGAAAGTTGAAAATGGGTACAATCGATTTTTTGAAGAGTATGCCGAAAAGGATGTTGTTAATCTAGTTCGTGCTACACGTAATCACCCATCCATAGTGATGTGGAGTTCAGGGAATGAGGTTCCGGATCAATGGGGATCGGAAGGCGTGAAACGCGCCAAGTGGTTACAGGACATCTTTCATCGTGAAGACCCCACACGTCCAGTTACCGTAGGGATGGATCAGGTAAAGGCCGTTATGGAGTCTGGTTTTGGCGCCATTACCGATGTTCCCGGATTAAATTATCGTGTGCATTTATATGAAGAAGCTTTTGAAAAATTCCCACAAGGATTATTACTAGGATCAGAAACAGCATCAACTGTGAGTTCTCGTGGCATATACAAATTCCCAGTGGAACAAGCCAGTATGAAAACCTATGATGACTACCAGTCGTCTTCATATGATCTGGAGTTTTGCAGTTGGTCAAATGTTCCGGATGATGATTTTGTTCTTCAGGACGACAAGCCTTGGGTGATTGGTGAATTTGTTTGGACGGGTTTCGATTATTTAGGTGAACCTACACCTTACGATGAAGTTTGGCCAGCACGCAGTTCGTATTTTGGGATCAGTGATCTCGCTGGGTTGCCCAA
>CAYZKX010000107.1:6184-8317 GCA_964479055.1 uncultured Flavobacteriaceae bacterium | reverse complement strand
TCATATATCAATGCTGTAGAGCTTGAAGTTGATGGTGGAATGAGTCAACTTTAATCAAACCCAAACTTTAATAAAAACCGGATTATTAATTAATTCGGTTTTTTTATAGTATCGATACGCCATTAAGATCGGTAGTCAAAACGTCACTCATATAGTCAAAATATGGCCTAATAGCTTTAAAAGCGGTATTAACTTCATTAATGAAGTTTGGAGAGGTAACTTCTTTATCACTGTATTTTTTTGTGAATATGTATTGCTTTTTTTTGATGAGATCTATAGCAGGATGATCTTTGCTAAATCCTTTTGGAGCCGACTTTACTTCATCACCAACAAATTCACCCCAAATATCCTTAAAGGATTTTTTATTGATGATCTTTCTAATGTCTTTATCATCCATTTCAAATTCTTTTCGAATGCGTAAAAGATCGTCTTTATGGGGTTCCCAAAACCCAGTAGCTATAAACGACTCATTGTTAGGTGCTATATGTAAATAGTAACCTCCTCTAAGCTCTGGTTTTTTACGGTGAAAACTACATCCAAAATGCGTTTTGTACGGTGTTTTATCTTTAGAAAATCGAATATCTCTATAAATCCTAAACATTTTCATTTTATCCACTTCATCGTGATTGTTCAGGTCATTATATAACTGCGTGTAACAGGATTTAACTATCGCCTCAATAGATTTAAATTCTTTCTTATTGTCGTTAAACCAATCGCGATTATTGTTTTTTTGAAGTCTTTTAAAAAAGGCCAAAGCTTCCTTAGGAATGGTTGTACTCATGCTGCACTATTTTTGTTCAAATTACAAAAAGCACTGTACTATTCAAATTCTATTCTGTTAAGAATTAAACCAGACGCAGGAGCGATATAATCCATCACTTCTTGATTGTCAGCTTTTAAAGTAGACGCAAGGTATTCTAGTGACACCTCTCCTCTACCCAACTTAATTAAAGCACCCATCATCAATCTAATTTGGTTGCGACCAAAACCTTTACCTTTAACTTTAAAAACAAACGTTCGATCAGGAAAAAAACTAGCTGTAATTTCAGTGTTTTCAATAATTTCAGAACTTATGATCTCCCTGTCAAACACCCCATTGTCCTTAGCCTGATAGCAGTACGCTTTAAAATTATGGTAACCTATAAAAAGGGCAGCGCCTTTTTTCATAATTTCGATATCAAGGTCATCAAGAATGGTCGTTAAAATAGGAGCGCAAAAAGGATGACACTTTTGACCGAATGTGAAAAGGTAAATATACTCCTTGACTTTACTATCGTTAATAACATTGAAATCTTTATCTACTTCAGTTATTGACAATGCCCTAATATCTTGTGGTAAGTTGAGATTGAAGTCTTTTATAAAAACATCCAAATCATCCAATTGGAAATTGGTCAAGAACAACTCGAAGGCGGCTTCATTGGCCGATACCATAGCGTCTGTCCTACCAGCACCAAGGATCTTGAATTGTTGCTCTTGTAGAACATATTTTAAAGTGCGCTGAAGCATCAGCTCTATTGTTTTTAAGTTGGGTTGTTTTTGCCAACCATGAAACCGATACCCTAGGTATTGGATCTTTATGAGATAGTAATAGGTTTTAGTAAACATCCTAAATAAAAAAGCCTTGATCAAAATTTAAATCAAGGCTAACTCTTTGCTACTGGTCTCCTAGAATTATTGGTAAACCGTCCTTACCTGAACCAATTACAATTACTTTGCTATTTGGTGATTCAGATAATTTCATTGTGGCTTCAATACCTTTATCCTGCAGAATTTTATCGGTTAGCGATGCGCTCAAAATACGGTTTGCATCTGCCTTACCTTGTGCTTCTATACGTTGACGTTCGGCTTCTTTTTGAGCTGTAACTAGTCTAAACTCATATTCAAGGGATTCCTGTTCTTGTTTTAACTTACGCTCAATAGCTTCCTTAATAGTTGGTGGTAAGGTAACATCTCTAACCAATACTTCATCCAAGACTATGTATTGCTCGTCGACAATTTTTTTCGTTTCCTCAAATATTTCAGCTTGAATGGCGTCACGCTTACTTGAATACAACTGCTCTGGTGTGTAACGTCCCACAACACTTCGAGCTGCCGATCGAATGGTAGGCAAAATGATTCTGTTTAAATAATTTT
>CAYZKX010000107.1:0-6174 GCA_964479055.1 uncultured Flavobacteriaceae bacterium | reverse complement strand
TGCAATTTACCCAATTCATTGTACTTAGGCTGATACCATGCTGAAGCATCAAGCTGAATGTCCAAACCATTGGATGAAAGCACTTTCATTTTTTCAAAAAGTTCTTGACGACGTACTTCATAGATATACACTTTGTTCCATGGTGCGACAATGTGAAATCCTTCACCCAGAGGAGGTTCTTCGGTAACAACACCACCACCAAAAGTTCTATAAAGCACACCGGCTTCACCTGATCCAATAGTGACGGCAGATTTCGCAATTCCTATTACTAAGAATATAAATATGATAATAATTGGGAGACCAATTTTTGGTAATTTTTCCATTTTAATATGTTTTTTTAGTTAAATAAGTCCGTTGTATTTTCGTATAAACCACTCAGTTGCAAGAGTTAATGCGATAAGAGCGAGTAATACTTTAAAGTCGATTAAAGGTACGACATTTTTGGTACTTTTTTGAATAATAGAATAGCGAGAATCCTGAGTAAGATCGGTGCTTAAATTTGCAGTATCATTAATAAAATATGATGTGCCTTGACTTTGATTAGCTATTTGTTGAAGCTTATTGGCGTCGGCATTTAAAAATTGCTGTTCCACGTTGTAATCTAGAATTGTAAAGGCACCTGATTGCGTCGCTTCATTTGTATTGGCTCTTACTGTAAAATTATAATTTCCCGGAGGAAGACCACTAAGATCTACCTCGTAAATATTTTGTTTGATGATCAAAGGATAAATCCTTGTTTCATTTGTAGTAGTATTCTCCAGATCGATCTCTAACGATCCTTTATTGTCAAATTCATAGTTTCTGTTAAAGAATTGAGCTGCAAATTTGATCGCATTATTACCATTATAAAAGGATTCATAATTAACCGTTAATCGTCTTCTCTGCCTGTCGGTAGACAAATATTGAACGAGTTTACCAATAAAATTATCAAAATCTTGAAAGGAATCGGTATTTAAAAAGCTTTGAGCGCGCCAACGCCAAATATTTTCACCAAGCAACAGCACTTGCCGTCTGTTGTTTTCATCAAAGCTCAGCAGCAGAGGTTCCTGTATAATAGTACTCCCAACACGTTTATATAAAATAGTCTCATAAGGGACTGTAAAAACCAAATCACCAAATTCAGAAATTAGTGGTGGATAAGATGAAAAATCCAGATCATCAACAATAAAGGTATTGTAATTCGCATTCAATTCGGCTTGGTAATCTTCTGTCTGTCCAGTGATATCCTGTAAATAATCTTCTTGAGAACCATTTAAAAAGTTCCAATTAGTTTCTGTTCCCGAAATTATAAATGCATTGGAATTGGTAGCGCTTATATCGTCAAAAATTGATTTAAAGTTACTATTTGGCTGGTATAAAATAACGAGTTGATAATTCTCCTTATTCTGCATGTAGTCGTTAGGTGAGACAATTGACACCGAGCGCTGTTCATTGCTTTCAATCGCCTTTTTCAAGGCACCAATATCTGGATGAATCATGGTCGAAACTATAGCTACATTAGTTTTTTCATCTATAACCTCTACAGCAAAAGGTTTGCTGTTATTTACAGTATTCTTTTCATTACTTAATGGCAAAATAGAAGCCGTGTAAGTGGTTACTCCAACGCTATTGGCGTCGAGCGTTAAATTAATTGTTTTGGAATTGTCGCTTTTTGAAAAACTCAACGCTTCACTGTAGATTCTATTAGATCCAGTTGTGATGACCAATTGAGAATTGACTGGTAAATTTCCCGAATAGGAAATAAAGATTTCGACTGGGAATTTATTCTTAAGATAGGCATACTTGTTGACATTTAATTGTTGAATTTTTAAATCTGAAAATGTCACAGTATCACCAAGTATTACAGGGTATATTGGTTGTTTCAAATTATTGGAACTATACAAATAATCACTACCAAAGGTTTGATTTCCATCTGTAATTAGCACCAAGGGTGCAACAGTATTTTTGTATACTTGTTCCAATTCGGAAAATACGCTGTTAATATTACTTATAGACTCATTATAACTTAAGGAATCTAAGCTATTCAACCCATTGCCAAAACTGTAATAGGCAACATTAAATTTATTATTTAAAGCGGCGTCATTTTGAAGTGTATTAAGCAGGTTTGAGGCATTTTCTTCTTGACCCAGATGTTTTATAGATTCTGAATTATCTATAGCTACAATTAAATTTGGCTTTTCGTTAAACAAAGTAACTTTTTCAAACTTTGGATTTATGATCAAAATCAAAATAGCCAAATAAGTTATAAAACGTAAAGTCGATAATACCAAATTAAGTTGGTTACGTTTTGATCTGTATGTATACTGAAACAGCGCTAGAATTAGCGCTGAGATAATTGCAAGAATAATATAAAACAAAGTGCTTGTTGACACTAGTTACAATATTTTGATTTTCAACTTAAGTTAACATGCCTCCATCAACATTAATAGTTTGACCTGTTATGTAATCGGACATATCACTTGCTAAAAAAACACAGGTGTTAGCGATGTCCTCTGGCGTTCCTCCTCTTTTTAAAGGAATAGCAGCACGCCAACTATCAACTGTAGCCTCATCTAATTTGGCTGTCATTTCGGTTTCTATAAATCCAGGAGCAATAACATTACTTCTTATATTTCGAGAACCCAATTCCAATGCAACAGATTTCGAAAAACCAATTATTCCTGCCTTTGATGCGGCGTAGTTTGTTTGTCCTGCATTTCCCTTTACACCCACCACTGAACTCATATTTATAATTGAGCCTTTACGCTGTTTAAGCATGGTTCGCTGTACAGCTTTGGTCATATTAAAAACAGACTTCAAATTGACCTCTATGACTTTGTCAAAGTCTTCTTCGGAAATCCGCATGAGCAAATTATCTTTTGTTATTCCCGCATTATTGACAAGTACATCAATACTACCAAATTCGTCTACAACGTCATTAGCAAGTTGCTGAGCCTCATCAAAACTAGCTGCATTACTTTGGTAACCTTTAGCTTTAACTCCTAACTGATTAAGTTCATCTTCAAGAGCTTTTGCAGCTTCAACCGATGAGCTATATGTAAAAGCTACATTGGCACCTTGCTGTGCAAACACCTGAGCTATACCTTTACCAATACCTCTACTAGCTCCAGTAATTATGGCGGTTTTTCCTTCTAATAATTTCATATTAAATTAAGTGATTAGTTGTCTCTCAAAGATACTAATACAAGTTGTAAGAATTAAAAAAACCTCACAAGATTTTGTGAGGTTTTTAACAATGAAATGATTGTTTTACATTTTTACTTGTTCCGGTTTTTCATAGTTGAATAAGTAATCAATATCCATTTCCTGAACTACACCCAGTCTGTTAAGTGCTTCAAAATCGATATCATTCTTATTGCCTATTACCATGACATTGTAATTTTCTCCTTTGATATTATTATTGAAGAAATTTCGGAGATCTTCAATGGTCATATTCTTAATGGCGTTGTACATTGCTTCTCGATTATCATTATCAAACCCAAGCCTTTTCAATCCTTCATATGACCAAAATATATTAGATTTTGTTATACGTTGAGCTGCCAGTTTTTTAAGTGTAGCTTCTTTAGCTGCGTTAAATTGCTCTTCAGCTTCAGGCATATTACTCATAAGGTCCATCATGGCTTCTACCGCTTCAGGCATTTTATTGGCCTGAGTTCCAATATAGGCATAGATATAATTTGAATCTTCTTTTTTACCAGGAGTAGCGTACTGCGAAAAGGCAGAATAAGCCAATGATTTTGATTCTCTAATCTCCTGAAAAACTATTGATGATAATCCACTACCAAAGTACGTATTGAATAAGTTTGAAGCAGCAAGATTTTCAGGATCGAATGGTTTTCCTTTCGCAAGGAATAACATTTCAGATTGTACCATATCGTAATCCACAAAATATACATTTCCACCTGTTTCTTTTTCAGCGAATGCCATCGCTTCGGGATAATCATTTAGTTCTGAATTTAACTGATGTTGTTCATTAAGTGCCAATAGCGCCGCATCGATATCCTTACCATAATAAAAAATACGTTGCTTGTAATTCTTCATTTCTTTAATGAGGTCAACCAATTCTTCTGGATTGATCTCTTTTAGATCACTTACTTGAATAATATTTCTTAGTCTTGAGTTCTCACCATATTTACCATAGTTAAACAATCCACTCCATAGGATATTACCCTTTTGCGTTTTGTTATCCTGACGACCTTTGGCAATCTTCTCAACATATTTATTATATGCCTCTTCATCGGCAACAGCATTAGACCATAAATGCTCTAATAATTCTAATCCCTTCGGTAGATTTTCTTTGAGTCCGTTTAAACCAACATAAGTGCGATCGCCACCTGTATTGACGTAATAGTTAACGCCTAACTTGTAGAACTCTTTCTTCAATTCTTCAGGTGAATATTGATCAGTTCCCAAATACTCCATATATCCTGCAGCAATGCTTAGCTTTTTATCGTTGTCTGATCCCATATCGAAAATGATATTGAGGTCGAACAAGTTATTCTTTTCATTTTCTATGAAAGCGACGTTTATACCAGAGTCAGTTGTATACGACTTGATCTCTGATTTATAATCTACATACTTTGGTTGTAATGGTTCCGACTCAATCTTATTGAAATTTTGAACCCATTCAGAGGTTTGGCCTCTGTTGAGATTAACAGGCGTTATTCCTGGATTAGATACTTTAACCACATTTTTATCTTCACCTTGACGCTTATAAGTCACCACATAATTGTCGCCATAGAATGTATTAGCAAAAGCCACTAATTCATCTTTGGTTATGGTTCTAAGATCATCTAAAAACCGTACTACATTTGCCCATTCTTGTTCATAGATAAAGGCCTCAACATAGGCATTGGCGAGGGCCGTACTGTTCTCGTATTGTCTGGTTTGATTGAGCTCAAGATCGTTAATAACGGCGTCTAGCATCCATTCATCAAACTCCCCATTTTTTAATGCAGTAATCTGGTCTAAAAGTAAATTCTTTACTTCGTCTAACGTTTGATTTGCCTTTGGTGTTCCACTAAAATTATGGTAGCTATAATCTTTTAAAAATGTAGGTGAACAACTTGCACGCTGCACTAATTGTTTTTGATTTAAATTCAAATCAATTAGTCCTGCATTTCCGTTGGCCAAAATCATATCGGCAAGCGTTAACAACTTATGCTCTTCTGAGCCACGCGCAGCTGCGCGATACGAAATTGATACGTTTTCGGCCGTTGGCCCAAACACCTCTTTGGTAACTACCTCATTTAAAGGTTCTTCATTAGGTAAAATAGGATGTTCTACTTTGTCTCCTTCTAATTTACCAAACGAATTGGCAACACTTTTGATTGTTGAATCAAAATCAAAATCACCCACTAATATTACGGCCATATTACTTGGCACATAATACTTATCAAAATAATTATTTATATCTATAAGTGAAGGGTTTTTTAAGTGAGCTGCCGTTCCAATAGTAGATTGTTGTCCGTATGGATGGTTAGGGAAAAGCCCTTCCAACATAGCAGCATAACGCTTTCTAAAATCGTTGTCTTGACCACGGTTAAATTCTTCAAAAACAGCCTCTAACTCGGTGTGAAATAATCGCAAGACCAATTCGCCAAAACGCTCACTCTCCACCATTAACCATTTATTGAGTTCGTTAGCTGGAATTTTATTAGTGTATACGGTTTGTTCAAACCAAGTATAAGCGTTGGTTCCTGTGGCTCCTAATGAACTTAACATTTTATCATATTCATTGGCAACTGAATAATTTGACGCCATTAATGAAACCGAATCAATTTGTCGATAAATAGCATTCTTTTTTTCAGGGTCCGATTCAGCGCGATGCTGTTCATACAATTGCGCAATAACATCAAGTTGTTCTTTTTCCTTTTCCCAATCTAATGTACCTATATTGCTTGTGCCTTTAAAGACCATGTGTTCTAAATAGTGTGCCAATCCCGTAGACTCTTTTGGATCATAGTTTGATCCAGCTTTCACTGCGATATAAGTTTGGATCTTAGGTTCATCATCGTTCTGGCTGAGGTAAACTTTTAAACCATTGTCTAAAGTGTACAAACGCAATCCTGTTGGATCATTAGCAACAGTTTCATAGGTAAAACCATTAGCATCGGTGGCCGCTGTAGTTTTGATTTCAGCACTGTCTTTGCTGCATCCAGCTAATACAATGAC
>CAYZKX010000106.1:0-8324 GCA_964479055.1 uncultured Flavobacteriaceae bacterium | reverse complement strand
AAACAGAGATATTTTTTCAGGTACACTTTTTGAAATTAGAGTAGAATCTAAGAAAAACGACATCTTTAATATGTTGGATGTTGGCATCTATAAATCTTTCAACAATTTGTACTCCATTGAGAAGAAGATGAAAAGAGACTCTTTGATCAATCTTAGAAAGGAGAATATATTGAATAGTATTACGGAGATTGACTCGCTTCAAAATGTATACATTAATGTACTTGAAGAAGAATCGCAATCAACAAAAGCGCGCATTAATTTGGGAGAAGGATTTCCATTGGAACAAGCCAAATCAGACACAAAAGAATATCAGCTTTTAAACAAGGAAATTGAACTAAGAGATGAACTGCGAGCGTTAGAAGAGGAAAAGATTGAAGAAAGTGAACTTTATGAGGTTATTTCTACTTTCCCAAGAATTGGTAATAAGGTAACAACTTTTTTTGACCGCTATATGTTAGTCTTGCCTTTACTTACATTTATCATTTTAAGTGGCATCTACCTGTTTAAGAAGTTTAGAAACTATGTCTTAAGTTATGAGGGATAAAACACCCATTCTAATTACTGGTGGTGCAGGTTTTATTGGCTCTCATGTAGTTAAACTATTCATAAATGAGCACCCTAATTATGAAGTGTTTAACTTGGATAAACTGACCTATGCAGGTAATTTAGAAAATTTAACTGCGGTAGAAAACCACCCTAACTATCATTTTGTTAAGGGAGATATCACGGATAAGGATTTTATTAATGACCTTTTTAAAAAACACCGCTTTCATAAAGTTATCCATTTAGCTGCTGAATCACATGTGGATCGTTCTATAGAAGATCCTTTAAGCTTTTTACGAACAAACATTTACGGGACCGTTAATCTTCTAAATGCATTTAAATATTGCTGGCAGAACGATTTTGATAATAAACTATTCTATCATATTAGTACTGACGAAGTATATGGGTCTTTAGGAGAAACAGGCTTGTTTACAGAAACTACTTCATATGACCCTAATTCACCTTATAGTGCTTCTAAGGCCAGTTCAGATCATTTTGTTCGCGCCTATGGGGAAACCTATGGACTACCATATATAATAAGTAACTGCTCAAATAATTATGGTCCAAATCAATTTCCGGAAAAGTTGATACCGTTATTCATCAACAATATCATTCACAAAAAACCACTTCCTGTTTATGGTGATGGAAATTATACAAGAGATTGGCTCTATGTAAAAGATCATGCCAGAGCAATCGATCTTATTTTTCATGAGGGAACTCTTAAAAACACCTATAACATTGGTGGTTTCAACGAATGGAAGAATATTGAACTTGTGGAGTTGCTTTGTGCAATCATGGACAAAAAACTCAATAGAGAAAAAGGGAATTCAAGGCAATTAATAACCTTTGTAAAGGATCGACCAGGCCATGACTTAAGGTATGCCATTGATGCGACCAAAATAAATACCGAATTGGGGTGGAAGCCAAGCGTGACCTTTGAAGAAGGACTAGAGTTAACTATTGATTGGTATTTGGAAAATGAGTCTTGGCTTGAAAACGTCACTTCAGGAGCGTATCAAAACTACTATCAAAAACAATATAATATTTAAACCTCTATAATGAAGGGAATTATTCTAGCTGGAGGCTCAGGAACAAGATTACACCCACTTACGCGATCGGTAAGCAAACAGCTAATGCCTATCTACAACAAGCCAATGATCTATTATCCGTTGTCTACTTTAATTTATGCCGGAATAAAAGAGATATTGATTATTTCAACACCTAAAGACCTTCCCTTATTTAAAGAACTTTTGGGTGATGGGAAACAGTTTGGCTGTCTATTTAGCTATGAGGTACAACAACATCCCAATGGTTTGGCTGAAGCCTTTATAATTGGTGAAGAATTTATAGGAGATGATAAAGTTGCATTAATATTAGGAGATAATATTTTTTATGGATCAGGACTATCCAAACTATTACAAAGTAATAACGACCCAGAAGGTGGAATTATTTATGCATACAGAGTTCATGATCCTGAGCGCTACGGCGTTGTGGAATTTGATGAGAATAATCAAGCCATTTCAATTGAGGAAAAACCCGAAAAACCAAAGTCCAATTTTGCTGTACCGGGAATCTATTTTTATGATAACTCAGTTGTTGATATTGCCAAAAACATTCAACCAAGTCACAGAGGTGAACTGGAAATAACCGATGTGAATAAGGCGTATTTACAACAAGGCAATTTAAAGGTTAGCATTCTTGATAGAGGAACCGCTTGGCTTGATACAGGTACCTTTCAATCGCTTATGCAAGCTTCACAATTTGTTGAAGTTATTGAAGAAAGACAAGGACTTATGATAGGTTCTATAGAAGCGGCGGCCTTTGAAATGGGTTTAATAACCCAAGATCAGTTTATGGCTTTAGCCCAGCCGCTGATTAAAAGTGGTTATGGAAAAAATCTTCTTGCTCTTCTTAAATGGAAACGACTAAAACTAAATTAGAAGGATGTTTTATTTACCAACCTGACGTTTTTAATGACAGTCGCGGTTATTTTTTTGAGAGTTATATCAGGAATACCTTAAAAGAAATTCTACCACAGCAGACGCGATTTATTCAAGACAATGAGTCGTTTTCTTGTCGAGGTGTTTTAAGAGGCTTACATTATCAAATAGGTGATTTTGCACAAGCTAAATTAGTACGTGTGGTACTTGGAGAGGTGCTTGATATTGCAGTAGATCTTCGTAAAGACTCTGATACATATTTACAGTATATTAGTGTAGAACTAACAGGAGACAATAAAAAACAATTATTTGTACCTCGCGGGTTTGCACACGGATTTGTGGTGCTTAGTGAAACTGCAACATTAGCATATAAATGTGACAACTATTACAGTAAGATCCATGAGAGAGGAATTATTTATAGCGACACGACTTTAAATATAGATTGGAAATTACCTGCACCTTCATTAATCATATCTGAAAAAGATCAGAACCTACCAACACTTGAGAACGCCGAAATATGACTAGAGTATTAGTGACTGGAGCCAACGGTCAATTGGCACGATGCATACAAGATTTGGCTAAAGGATATCCACAAACAGAACTGATTTTCAAATGTAAATCAGAACTCGACATCGCTAATATGGAAGATATTGAAAATCTTCTTAACACCTCAAATTATGACTATTGTGTAAATTGTGCAGCCTACACTGCAGTAGACATGGCTGAGGAGCAAATATCATCTGCCAAGGCTGTAAACGTAATGGGTGTTGAACAACTAGCAAAAGCTTGCAAAGCTAGTGATACAATCCTTATTCACATTTCAACAGATTTTGTTTTTGATGGCAAATCAAATAAACCGTATTTGGAAAGTGATCTTACAAACCCTTTAAATATTTATGGAAAAACGAAGTTAAAGGGAGAAGAAATTATTAGATCACTAATGACTAATTATTTTATAATACGAACGTCATGGCTGTATTCAGAATATGGCAGCAATTTTGTGAGGACCATGATCCGGTTGGGCAGAGAAAAAGAAGAACTGAATATTGTAGATGACCAAATTGGTAATCCTACTTATGCCAGAGACCTTGCTGATGTGGTCTTAAAGATGATAACTACAAGAAATCAAGACTATGGCCTATACCATTATTGCAATGAAGGAACAATTTCTTGGTTTGAGTTTGCCAGTTATATTTTTCACTTGACTAAACAAACTGTAAAGGTGAACCCTATAAGTTCGTCACAGTATCCAACTGCTGCCAAGCGACCACAGTTTAGTGCGTTGGATACATCTAAAATTAAAAACACCTTAAATATTCCAATACAGAATTGGAAGAAAAGTTTAGGAGAATCAATTTTTAGAATGCAAACACCAAAAGACCTAATTACTGCGGTAGAAGCCTCAATTCAAGCGGGTGAAGCAATTATGAAAATATATAACTCTGTAATTCAAGTCGAATATAAGGATGATAAATCGCCATTGACACAAGCAGATAAGGACGCCAATACCATTATCAATAACTTTTTAGAGCCTACAGGTATTCCAATAATAAGTGAAGAGAACAAACAAATAGATTACAACACAAGACGAAACTGGTCAATGTGCTGGATTGTTGACCCAGTAGACGGGACCAAGGAATTTGTAAAGCGCAATGGAGAGTTCACTGTAAATATTGCGTTGGTTAAGGACGGTAGGCCAGTTTTTGGAGTAATCTATGTCCCAGTATTAAAAACACTCTATATAGGTGATGTATTAAACAAAAAGGCGATGAAGGCCGATCTAAAAGAACATAAATTTCAACCAGAGGAGCTTTTAGCTTCATTGAAGGTAATACCTGGAAATAGCAAAAAACCCCACCAAGTTAGAGTTGTAGGCAGCAGGTCACATATGAATGAGGAAACACTCAACTATGTAGAAACTATAAAGAAAGAAGGCAAAGAAGTAGACATAGTCTCCAAAGGAAGCTCCCTAAAATTCTGTTTGGTAGCCGAGAATCTTGCAGATGTATACCCGAGATTTGCACCTACAATGGAATGGGATACTGCTGCGGGTCAGGCCATTTGTGAAGCCGCTGGATTAAGTGTAATCTCTAACCAAACCAATGAGTCGTTGCAATACAACAAGGAAAACTTGTTAAACCCTTGGTTTTTAGTTTCTAAAACTTAAGGATGACAACCTACAAAAAAGAATCTCACCTTAGGAGTGTCATAAAGGGCATTTCATGGCGTATCATTGCTACTGCCGATACCATTGCAGTTGTTTTACTTGTCACCTGTTTGTACGGTGAATGTAGTATTGAGAGCGCCATTAAAATAGGTTTTTTGGAGTTCTTCGTAAAACTATTAGTCTATTACGTTCACGAACGTATTTGGCAAAATATATATAATGGTAAAATTATTACCAAAACCGACACCTTAAAAAAAGCGATCTCTTGGAGAATACTGGCTACTTCAATGACATTCATTATTTCTGGAGCCATTTTAGACTCCTTTGATAAAGTGGCTTTAAGCATTGCTCTTACAGAATTATTTACGAAATTTGCGTTGTATTATTTACACGAAAGATTATGGCTTAAATTGCCACTTGGAAGAATCAGACGATTTTTCTTCAAATCAAAATAATCATGCAAAAGAACATCGTTCCACACGCTTTTAAAATTTCACGAAGCGATAGGAATAAAGTCAACAATCACCAGTCCTTTTTAATGTGGTTCACTGGCCTCTCAGGCTCAGGTAAATCTACTATTGCCAATCAAGTTGAACAGGAACTCCATAAGATGAATATTAAAACTTATATCCTGGATGGTGATAATGTGAGAAAAGGATTAAATAGCGACCTTAATTTTAGTCCTGAGGATAGAACCGAAAACATTAGAAGAATAGCTGAGGTGGCAAACCTAATGATTGATGCAGGTTTAGTGGTTTTGGCAGCCTTTGTCTCGCCGTATAAAAAGGATAGAGAGAACATTAGAAATATTATTAAAGATGTTAACTTTGTCGAAATTTATATCAACACAAGCCTTGCCGAATGCGAGCGTAGGGATGTGAAAGGGCTATATAAAAAAGCCCGCTCAGGAGAAATTAAGAATATGACTGGAGTTTCAGCTCCATATGAAGCTCCAGAAGAACCAGATGTTGTAATAAATACTGAAAATGAAACTGTTGAAGAGGCCGTTATGAACGTTCTTCAATACATAAAACCTAAATTGATATTAACCAATGACTAGGTATTACTTAAACTACTTAGATGAACTTGAAAGCGAAGCCATTTTTGTACTACGAGAAGTATGGGCTCAATTTCAAAACCCTGTGATTCTTTTTTCGGGAGGGAAAGATTCTATTGTGGTAACGCACTTGGCTAAAAAAGCATTTTTCCCATCTCAAATCCCGTTCTCATTAATGCATGTAGATACCGGACATAATTTTCCTGAAACCATCAAATTTAGAGATGATCTAGTGGATAGCTTAAAAGTTAACCTCATTGTTGGTAGTGTGCAGGAATCTATCGATCAAGGGCGTGTAGCTGAAGAAAAAGGAAAGAACGCAACAAGAAATGCGTTGCAGATCACGACACTTTTAGATGCAATCGAAGAAAACAGAGTAGATTGCGCCATTGGTGGAGGCCGACGAGACGAAGAAAAGGCACGAGCTAAAGAACGCTTTTTTTCACATCGCGATGATTTTGGTCAGTGGGATCCTAAAAACCAACGCCCTGAGCTTTGGAACATCTTTAACGGTAAACACTTTGAAGGAGAGCATTTTAGAGCTTTTCCAATCAGTAACTGGACTGAAATGGATGTTTGGAACTATATAGCCAGAGAGAAAATTGAAATTCCGTCTCTGTATTATGCTCATGAACGTCAGGTGGTATGGAGAAATAATTCCTGGATTCCGCATTCAGAATATTTGATTCTTGACGAAAATGAAGAGATCGTCACAAAAAAAGTGAGATTTAGAACTCTTGGTGATATTACCATTACAGGAGGGATAGAATCGAATGCTGACACTATCGAAAAAATTGCCTTAGAAGTATCTGCAATGCGCCAAACAGAACGTGGCAACAGAAGTGACGATAAGCGATCAGAAACAGCAATGGAAGATCGAAAACGTCAAGGTTATTTTTAATTAAAACTATGGTATGCTAGATAATAATCAGTTATTAAGATTTACAACTGCAGGAAGTGTTGATGATGGAAAAAGCACTTTAATTGGGCGTTTATTGTACGACTCAAAGTCCATTTTTGAAGATCAATTAGAGGCCATAGAAAACACAAGTAAGAAGAAAGGCCATAATGGTGTGGACCTTGCCCTATTTACAGATGGATTGCGAGATGAGCGCGAGCAAGGGATAACCATTGATGTGGCTTACCGCTATTTTACAACCCCTAAGCGCAAGTTCATTATTGCTGATACTCCTGGACATATTCAATATACAAGAAATATGGTGACAGGAGCCTCAACGGCTAACGCAGCAATTATTCTTGTTGATGCGAGACATGGTGTTATAGAACAAACTAAACGTCACGCATTCATTGCGTCCTTACTGCAAATCCCACATGTTATAGTATGTATTAATAAGATGGATTTGGTGGATTTTTCTGAAGAGGCCTACAATAAGGTCATTGATCAATTTGAAGATTTTTCTTCTAAAATGTTGGTTAAAGACATCAGGTTTATCCCAATAAGCGCTTTGCTTGGTGATAATGTGGTTAACAGATCGAAGAATATGGAATGGTATCAAGGAGCGCCGTTATTGCATACTCTAGAAACCATGCATATTAGTAGTGACATCAATAAGATTGATGCACGTTTTCCAGTCCAAACTGTCCTTAGGCCACAATCGGAATCTCATAGAGATTACAGAGGTTATGCTGGACGCGTGGCCAGTGGAATATTTAGAGTTGGTGATGATATTACTGTATTACCTTCTGGATTTACATCTCATATTAAAAGCATAGATACATTTGAAGGTCCTTTAAAAGAAGCTCACGCTCCTATGTCTATAGCAATGACACTTGAGGACGATATTGATATTAGCAGAGGCGACATGATAACGCGATCTAACAACAAACCAGAAGCGGTTCAAGATCTCGAAGTCATGCTGTGTTGGCTGAATGACAGAGCTTCTGTTCCACGAGCTAAGTATAGCATTAAGCACACGTCAAATGACCAAAAAGCCATGATTAAAGAAGTGGTCTATAAGTTTGACATCAATACTTTGGAAAGAAATGGTGAAGACAAGATATTGCGCATGAACGATATCTCAAAAGTTCGAATTCGAACAACAAAACCACTAATGGTTGATAGTTATCGTGAAAACAGGACTACTGGTAGCTTAATATTGATAGACGACACGACAAATGAAACTGTGGCCGCTGGGATGATTGTTTAATCAATATAATAGTTTAAAAATGAGAATATTCATACTTCTTCTAAGTTGTTTTGTATTAAGTTTTTCATGTAAAAACTCTTCAGAAAAAGAAAGCCAAACAGAAAACAATACCAGTAGAGTAAAAATTGAACATAAACTCATAGTAAATGTCAATTTTAAAACAAATAAGAAAGATGTGTTCAGAATTATGATGAATAATATTGAAGTTGATGAATTGCAACAAAAAAATATTCAATTTTTCGAGGAAGTGTTTCCAACTGTTAATTTTGAAAACATGACTGTTGAGTTTGAATCAACAAACTTTTCTAACAACTTGTTAATTAATCTAGGTAATGGAATTGAAAAACAAGTTGAAATCAAAAATATTGTAATTACTTATGGCCAAAACGAAATTATAGCGAGTACTCCTATACAATTAAATGAATATTTTAGACCAAACAAATTTGTTA
>CAYZKX010000105.1:0-8331 GCA_964479055.1 uncultured Flavobacteriaceae bacterium | reverse complement strand
GTTCCTTGTTGAGGGAGATTCGGCAGGTGGAACAGCTAAACAAGGACGTGATCGTAATTTTCAGGCTATTCTACCATTAAGAGGAAAAATACTCAATGTAGAGAAAGCCATGCAACATAAAGTTTTTGAAAATGAAGAGATCAAAAATATATTTACTGCATTGGGTGTGACTATTGGTACTGAAGAGGATAGTAAGGCGCTTAATTTGTCGAAATTGCGCTATCACAAGATCGTCATTATGTGTGATGCTGATATTGATGGTAGCCATATCGCAACTCTTATTCTAACCTTTTTCTTTAGGTATATGAAAGAACTTATCGAAAATGGTCATGTGTACATAGCGACGCCACCGTTGTATTTGGTTCGAAAAGGATCTAAAAAGCAATATGCTTGGTCTGATGCTGAGCGTGATACGATCATTGAAGAATTTGGCGATGGTTCAAAAATTCAACGTTATAAGGGTCTAGGAGAAATGAATGCCGAGCAATTATGGGATACTACAATGAATCCAGAATTCAGAACCATGCGATTGGTACAAATTGACAATGGTATTGAGGCCGATCGTATTTTTTCAATGCTAATGGGTGACGAAGTTCCACCACGTAGAGAATTCATAGAGAAAAATGCGATTTACGCCAATATAGATGCTTAATTTTAAGTGATTAATTATTGAAAAAAGCGTAAGAATTATTCTTATGCTTTTTTTATTTACAGAACATTAATTCGTAATTTTGCAGTCTTAAAAATAAACACAAATTAATTCACATATATGAAAGTTACAGTTGTTGGAGCAGGAGCCGTAGGTGCGAGTTGCGCAGAGTATATTGCCATTAAAAATTTTGCATCAGAAGTCGTTCTGTTGGATATTAAAGAAGGTTTTGCCGAAGGTAAAGCGATGGATCTCATGCAAACGGCGTCATTAAACGGATTTGATACTAAAATTACTGGTACAACCAATGATTACAGTAAAACAGCCAATAGTGATATCTGTGTCATTACTTCTGGTATTCCTCGTAAACCGGGAATGACTCGTGAAGAGTTAATTGGAATAAATGCTGGAATTGTGAAAACAGTATCTTCTAGTTTGTTAGAACATTCACCAAACACCATAATGATCGTTGTGAGTAATCCAATGGATACAATGACCTATTTAGTACATAAAACTACAAATTTACCTAAAACCAAGATCATTGGTATGGGAGGGGCATTAGACTCTGCACGCTTCAAATACCGATTGGCTGAAGCTTTAGGTGCACCAATTAGTGATGTTGATGGTATGGTAATTGGCGGTCACAGTGATAAGGGCATGGTTCCTCTAACAGCGCATGCGACAAGAAATAGTGTCAAGGTATCTGAATTCTTATCCGAAGAGCGATTAGATCAGGTAAAAGAAGATACCAAAGTAGGTGGTGCCACATTAACCAAATTATTAGGAACCTCCGCCTGGTATGCTCCAGGAGCAGCGGTTAGTGGGTTGGTGCAGGCCATAGCTTGCGATCAGAAAAAAATGTTTCCTTGCTCCGCCTTATTAGAGGGTGAATTTGGATTAAATGACTTATGCATAGGTGTACCTGTGATCTTAGGAAAAGATGGTATTGAGAAGATTGTTGAAATTGATCTTAGCGAAGCCGAAAAAGCACATTTAGCCGAAAGTGCAGAAGGGGTTAAAAAAACCAATGGTTTGCTAGACGTGTAAACACTGTGTTTTATAGATATTATTGTAAAGACTGTAGAGATACAGTCTTTATTTTTTTATATTTGGCGCATGAAAATGAGGGGGTATATAGGTATATTAGTAGTAATCCTTACCTTTTTAGGTGTTGTAGATCAACAAAAATTCATTGCACCTAATCAGGAAATCGTGTTGCAATTTGCTGAAGGCGATTTTTCTAATGAAAGTGCCCAACTTACCATTTCCTTTTTTAAACAGCAATTAGAGTTTTTAGGAGCTGAGAACATTCAAGTTAAAGAACAAAAAAATGGTCAATTAACGTTAACCTATTTTTGTTTAGAAGATGCTTCAGCAGTAAAAAGAATGCTCTCAAATGATAACGAGATTCATTTTGCATATGCATCGCAACTTAAAAGTGATCCTGCAGATGGTTCTTCAAATCAGGATTCGACGCCTTTTAATCTGGATGTCTTTGATCTTAAAAAAACCAACGATGTCGATTGGAATCTAGAGGGCACCTTGGTTCTGGAGATAAAATCGGAAACGGTCCGTTTCTTAATTCCTTATCTCTCTGCACCATTGTTAAGCAATTCTGAAAAGCACTTAAGTAGTGTACTAAGGACTGCTTTTAATTCATGCAAAGTAAATACCCTCGCACTTAGAAATACATTTGTTAGTATTCCTGAAGTACGCGCTGGACCTACCACATAATAGAGAACCACATCTCATAACTCAAAATTGGAGTGGATAATAGTGTTGAGATCGACTTCAATCCATAGTTCTCATAAACAGAGTAACTAAAAATCAAATTAACATATAATTGTCAGATTTTCGGGTATCTTCTATATTTGCCCGATTAAAAAATAGACTATAAATAATTAAATAATGCAAAATAAAGGACTAGTTAAACTATTTGCGCTTTTATTCGGACTGGTAAGTATATACCAATTATCATTTACGTTTAAAGCCAATCAAGTTGAAAATGCCGCGCAAGAATTTGCGGTCAATAAAATTGCCGAAACGGAATCGGAATATGATTCAAAACGTACTGCTGAAGTAACACGATACCTGGATTCATTGAATACTGAAGAAGTATTTAATATTGGTATTGCACAATACAACTTCAAGGAAGTTAAAGAAAAAGCCATGAATTTAGGTCTGGACCTAAAGGGTGGTGTGAGTGTGATCCTTCAAATTTCGGTTGATGATATACTGAAAGGACTGTCTAACAACAGTAAGGATCCAATTTTCAATAAAGCCTTAAGTGATGCTAAAGAAATTCAGAAAAACAGTCAGAATACTTACTTAGAAGACTTTTTTGTAGCCTTTGATGCCATAAAGGGTGAAACCAAATTAGCATCTCCAGATATATTCGCGAATCGTGACCTGAGTGATGAGATCACATTTAATATGACTGATGACGAGGTAAAGCCAATTCTTAGAACCAAGGTGGATGAATCTATTGTCTCCGCATTTGAAGTTTTACGTAAACGTATTGACCAGTTTGGAGTAACGCAACCTAATATTCAGCGTTTAGGAAATTCTGGTAGAATATTAGTTGAACTTCCAGGTGTTAAAGATAAAAAGCGAGCTACTGAATTGATCACGACAACTGCCCAATTAGAGTTTTGGGATGCGTTTAAGCGTGAAGAGATGTTACCTTTTATTGTCCAAGCCAATGAAACATTAAAAACAGTATTGGATACAGATACTACTGAAGATGAAACAGCTAATGAGGAATCTGCTGAAGAAACTACTGAATCCCAGGATGATGAGTTAGCCGAGCTTCTTGGTGAAGATCCTGATTCTACAGCTGTGGTTTCAAATCCATTACTAGAGCTCATTCGTGGTGATGGTTATCAAGGTGGACCTGTAATTGCTTTATTCGAGGCAAGAGATAAGGAGATTGTAAGCCAATACTTAAATATGCCTCAGGTACGCGCCTTATTACCAGCTGATCAGCGTTACGCCAAATTTGTTTGGGGTATTCCAATAACGAGAGCAACAGCCGCTGACGATAATGCACAGAATATAGAGGTTGTAGAACTATATGCACTAAAAGGGAATCGCGAAAATCAACCACCATTAAGTGGTGCCGTGATAACCGACGCACGACAATCTTATGGTCCAACAGGTAATCCTACAGTCTCAATGCAGATGAATGCCAAAGGATCTAAGATTTGGGAACAAATGACAGGTGATGCTTTTAATCAGGCCAGTCAGATTGCTATTGTTCTTGATGATATCGTTTATTCTGCACCTGGTGTGACTTCAGGTCCAATCTCTGGTGGAAATTCGGAGATATCGGGACAGTTTACCTTAAATGAAGCAGTTGATTTAGCCAATGTACTGCGTGCCGGTAAGTTACCAGCACGAGCAGAGATCGTTCAAGCCGATACAGTTGGACCATCATTGGGTCAGGAAGCTATAGAAACTGGAACAAAGTCCTTCATCATAGCTTTGATACTAGTATTAATATGGATGTTATTCTACTATGGTAAGGCAGGTATATTCTCTGATATCGCTTTATTGCTGAATATCTTATTGATATTTGGAATTTTAGCTGGATTAGGTGCTGTATTGACCTTACCTGGAATCGCTGGTATTGTTTTAACCATAGGTATTGCCGTTGATGCCAATGTACTAATTTATGAACGTGTTCGTGAAGAATTACATAAAGGTAAAGGACAAAAAGAAGCCATTAGAGATGGTTTTGGGAATGCATTATCATCTATTCTCGATGCCAACATTACAACAGGTTTAACAGCGCTTATTCTATTTGTATTTGGAACAGGACCTATTAAAGGATTTGCAACTACCTTACTAATTGGTATTCTAACTTCATTATTCACTGCGATCTTTATCACGAGATTACTGATAGATTGGTATGTGAATAAGAACGGCACGCTTGATTTCTCAACAAGCATTACAAAAGGGTTATTCCGCAACATCAATATCGCTTGGTTGAAAAAGCGTAAGATATCTTATGTGATTTCTGCAATCATTATTGTTGGCGGACTATCTTCATTATTTACTACAGGATTAGATGAAGGTATTGACTTTGTTGGAGGCCGTACCTATACTGTTCGATTTGCCCAAGATATGGATGTTGAACAGGTGAAAGATGCCGTTGTCGCATCATACGGAAGTGCTGAAATTAAAACCATTGGACAAGCCAATCAATTAAAGATCTCTACGAAATATCGAATTGATGAGAATACTCCTGAAGTTGATGCCGAGCTTCAAAGCATGTTATTTGAATCTTTGAAAACATTCTTGCCAACAGGAATTGAGTATGAAGATTTTTCAAATGGGACTAATAGTATTGGGGTAATGTACTCTGGTAAAGTAAGCCCTACCATTGCCGATGATATCAAGCGCTCATCTGTTTGGGCGATTCTAGGATCATTGATCGTAGTATTCTTATATATCTTGATACGCTTTAAAAAATGGCAATTCTCATTAGGTGCAGTGGCAGCTGTATTCCATGACGTATTGATCGTTCTAGGGATATTCTCGATTACATGGAAATTCATGCCTTTTAGTATGGAAATTGATCAGGCCTTTATTGCAGCTATATTAACGGTTATTGGATATTCACTTAACGATACCGTTGTTGTGTTTGATAGAATTAGAGAATTCTTGAATGAGCATACAAGCTGGGAGTTTGATCGCACGGTGAACTCAGCACTTAACAGTACCTTGAGTAGAACATTGAATACTTCATTAACTACATTAGTGGTGTTACTAGCAATGTTTATTTTTGGTGCCGATTCTTTAAGAGGACTCCTTTTCGCATTAATAGTTGGTGTAATAGTGGGTACCTATTCATCGGTATTTATTGCAACGCCAATTTTGCATGATACACTTCAAAAGATGAAAGGAAAAAGTTAATTACTTTGAACTATTAATAAACAGGCCTTTGTTAGATTTAATGAAGGCCTTTTTTTATAATCTACTGAAGTCTATTCTATCACCTATGCGCAGATCCAGCTGTTCGGTCAAACCAGCATTAATTTCCAAAACGTATTGCGCTGGAGCTTTTGAAGGTAAAGAGGTCTCATCGAAAGGCTTGGCGTTATATTGAACACTAATTAGTTCACCATTGGCATCAAAATAAATGATGTCTAATGGAATTCGTGTATTCTTCATAAAAAAACTTCGAGGTAGTTCATTAGGAAAAATAAAAAGCATGCCTTGATGATCTTCCATGGAATCCCGATACATTAATCCGGTTTGGATCTCATAGTCCGATTCAGCGATTTCAATATCAAATTGGGCCACTATAGAATCGGTTACATTATTGTGAATCTTTAATTCACCCTCCTTTTTAAAAGTCACCTTTACAGGAGCTATTTCCTTAGCATCCTTTTTACATGAGGTACTTAGTATAGCAATCATAAGCATTAGAACAAAACTTTTTCTTGTCATGATTGCACTCGTTTTGACTTATATACAAACATAAAATAGAGACCGAGTAAAATAAAAGGAATACTTAACAATTGTCCGGTATTGAACAACCATTCGGCACGTTCATCAACCTGAGGAATTTTAAAATACTCTACAATAAATCGCACAGTCCAAAGCAATACAAAGAACAAACCAAAAATGTATCCGGGTTGATTTCGTTTCTCTGTTTTCCAATAGGTGAGCCAAACGATAAGGAATACAAACAAATAACCAAATGCCTCATATAATTGTCCGGGATGCCGCACTACATTATCCACTTGTTTAAATATTATACCGAAGGAACTGTTGGTTTCTTTTCCAACCATTTCTGAATTAAAAAAATTACCTAAACGCACTAAAATGGTACCAAAGGCAATTGGGATTACAATTCTGTCTGCAATCCATAAAAATGTTTTTTTGAGTACTTTTTTGTTGTAGAGGTGCATGGATATAAACATGCCCAATGTTGCGCCATGACTTGCCAATCCTCTAAATCCTGTGAATTCAAATTCCGGATTAAAACGAAATGGAAGAAAGATGCTAAAAAAGTCATCTTTGAACAATTCAGGTTGATAAAATATCACGTGACCCAGACGTGCACCTATCATAATTCCTAGTACACAATACACAAAAAGTGAATCCAGACTTTTTTCCGATTGCTTTTCATTTTGATATATCTTTTTCATGATGTACCAACCAGCAATAAATGAAATCATCCACATGATACTGTAGTAATGTAAAGTAAAGCTTCCTATCTCGATACCTTTTGATGGATCCCAAACAATTTGTAAAAAATGCATAGTTATAATTTAGAAAGTGTAAATATATTGAATTGCTGTAAATTTTTGTTTCAGAATCGATTAATAACTAAGACCCATTTAACAAACATTATGGAACGGGATCATAGCCTTTTCCACCAAGAGGATGACAGCTAAAAATACGCTTTAATGCTAAATATCCACCTTTAAAAAATCCGTGCTTTTGAAGTGCTTCTTTAGCATAATGTGAGCACGTTGGTTGATAGCGACAAGTACCAGGAAAAAATGGAGAAATAGCTGTTTGGTAAAACTTAATGAGCCATAAAATTGGCGTAATAAGTAGTTTCTTTATCATGATTAATTGGTCGAGAACGAAGTACCATCCTTGCCGTCCTTTAACTGAATTCCCACAGCAGCTAGCTCATCTCGAATTTTATCAGAAAGGGCAAAATCTTTACTTGCCCTGGCTTCTGAACGCAATTTAATTAGGATCTCAACAGCATCGGCCAATTTATCATTAGAACCTGATGATTCTTCATTTTGTGTCAATCCTAGTACATCAAAAACAAAGGCATGAATCGTGTTTTTTAAATGGGCATGGTCTTCTAATGAAATAGTCGCTTTGGCATCTTTAACTTGATTGATAAATTTAACGGCACTAAACAATTCTGCAATTAGTATTGGAGAGTTAAAATCATCATTCATGGCATCATAACACCCTTGTCTCCATTTTGACAAATCAAATTGAGTGGTTTCATTTGAAATAGGAAGTTTATCCAAAAGATTGATGGCATCCATAAGTTTGTTAAACCCTTTTTCACTGGCTAAAATACCATCATTAGTAAAATCAAGAATACTACGATAATGAGCTTGAAGCATAAAAAAACGTGCTACTCCTGGTGTGAATCCTTTACTTATATGAGGATTGTCTCCACTAAAAATCTCATTAGGAAGGATATAATTACCTGTAGATTTGGCCATTTTTTGACCATTCATTTTAAGCATATTGGCATGCATCCAATAATTTACTGGAGATTGACCATTACAAGCCTCTGCTTGTGCCACCTCACACTCATGATGAGGAAATTTTAGATCCATACCACCACCGTGAATGTCAAAATTTTCACCAAGATATTTGGTGCTCATTGCGGTACATTCTAAATGCCATCCAGGAAAACCATCACTCCAAGGCGAAGGCCAGCGCATAATGTGTTGTGGTTCAGCTTTTTTCCACAAAGCAAAATCCTGTGGATTTCGTTTGTCACTTTGTCCATCAAGTGCTCTTGTATTGTGAATTAAATCCTCTAGTTTTCTGCCACTTAACTTGCCATAGGTATGTTCCTCATTGAATTTATGCACGTCAAAATAGACCGATCCATTGACCTCGTACGCAAAACCTTTTTCAAAAATGGATTTTATAATTTCTATTTGTTCAATTATATGACCCGTTGC
>CAYZKX010000104.1:0-8347 GCA_964479055.1 uncultured Flavobacteriaceae bacterium | reverse complement strand
ATATTCAACTTGGTCAATGCCATCAGGGTAGTTACCTCCATAGCCATAATGGCCAGGTGCAACTGTAGGTTTACCATTAGGTAATGTAGGGTACATTTCTGTGCCTACATACAGATGTAATTCTGTAAAACTATATCCATCAGCAGCAGTGTAAACTACTCTAACATCACCATTTACATAAGAATAGTCTATCCATCCAACCATTGTGCCTGATTCAATTCTACACTTGCCGGCTCCTGCATAGACTTCACATTTTCCTACATATCCTTCCTCTACAGGACCAATAACCCAGCCCCAGCGATTAAAGCTTGGTTCAGTATTAGCAAAACAGGTGCTGTTTTTCTTACAATAGGCAAAGGCAGTTTCGCAACCTTTGAAGTCTCTTGTTGCTTCCGAATTCACATCATTGAAAATCTCTTCATTTTCAGAGCATGATACGAAGAGCATTATTACTGCAAGCATACTTACTTTAAATATTGATTTCATTCTATTTCTTTTTTTATTGATTAATTAAAATAAAATTATCATTAAATCTTTTAGATTAGATCAATAATCGTTGATTTTCATAAAATTAAGGTTAATTGGTTGAGAAATGCAAAAAAATAAGATGAATATTAAATTTAATTAGATAAACTAATAATGAAGGGCTGAGATATTTATATAAAGTTTAAAATTCCAAATTTGTGATTTAAAACTTTTGTGTCATCGGTCTCAAGCCATTTGTTCAATACCGTGGCGTAAATAGTTCTAAAGTCGATTTCAAATTTTATGTCGCCGTTTTCATCCAGGTCGTTTAAGGCATCCAAACTATTGTAAAACCCTTTTGTTTTTAAATTTTCTCCTATAATAAATACGTTGTTTGCTGCGCCATGGTCTGTTCCGTTTGCCGCATTTTGTTCTACCCGTCGACCAAACTCCGAAAAAGTTAAAATCAAAGTGTCTTTAAATCGCCCTGTACTTTTAAGGTCTTTCACAAAACTATCCATACTATTGGCATAGATCGATAATAAACGACTTTGTTGATTGAGCTGCTGAGCATGCGTGTCAAAACCATTCAAAGACGTATAAAAGACTTTTGTGTTAAGACCTGAATTAATAAATTCGGCGGTGGTTTTAAGTTGTTTGGCGAAGGAATGATTGGGGTATTGCTGCCTTGATCTGTTTGTTTTAGTAGTCTCAAAAATGTACTTCGCCGATGATTCGGCTGATATCATGGTCTTATATAAATATCCCAGATTGTGTTCGCTGAGGTGCAAATCTTGATTATGTTGCATTACTTTTTTAAAATAGGGTGATTGAGCCGTTCTAAATAAACGTTGAGGATCCGTGGTCGCAATGCCATTTTGTTTATTTCCTTTAAGGACAAGAGATAACGACTCATCTACTTCAATAGCCTGATATGCTGATTCACCATATTGGTCCAGATAACGACCAATCCAACCCGATGTCAAATACTGATTGGAGGCACTTGCCGTTTGCCAAATGTCTGTAGACCTGAAGTGTGAACGGTCTGGATTGGGATAGCCAACATTGTTAAGTATACATAGATAACCTTGATCATAAAGTGATTTAAGGGGCTTAAGATTTTTATGAAAGCCCAAGTCATCAGTAACTTTTAAAACCTCAGATTTTGAAATAGCAATACCAGGTCTACTCTTGTAATAAATATCATTTGTGTACGGAACCACAGTATTCAAGCCATCATTCCCGCCTGAAAGTTGAATGACTACCAAACGTTTATATCCTAAGGTTTTGGCAATTACCTCATCAAATGCCTTGACAAAACTAGGGACCATAAACAATGAGCTGGCCAAGGTCGTATTTTTTACAAATTCTCTTCTTTTCATAATTAACACAATTGATATTCAGGTAACGACATGAGTTGAATGCAATAATCGCGTTTTGAGTTCCGGTCCAATTTCTTAATGAACGATGAAGTCCCTTGGGTGATTGGACTTTGAATAATGTAACTTTTCAATTCGTCAATCTGTATTGCTGAAAAATGATCTTCAAAAGCATCCCAGTTACTGGAGACTTCAAAGGGATTGGAAACTCCTTTACGTCTTGCCCATTTTCTATATCTATCATTAAATCCACCTGCTTCATTAAATGTGATTTCACCGCCATTTAATAATACTGAAGGTAATCTCAAACGCATAAAAATGGTATTGCTGTCAATCCATTGTTTACCTCCTTCCCATCCAGCTACATTAGGTGGAAAAAGCAACATTTGACCCAATACTTTTTGTAAGGCTAGTATTTGTTGTTCTTTTTCAAAACGCAATGGAACAATGGTATTAAGTCCGATCAAAAATTCTATCGGTGATTTTATTTTTGTTCCAATATTTATATCGTCATAGAACCAATTAGATGTAAAAACAAATCGCATTAGCTCTTCAATATCATAATTTGGGTAGAATTGGTTTGCCATTTCCTCAACATGATCAGGGTTTATCTGGTCGTTAACAAAATACTTGTAGATCTTTTCGCTAACAAAACGTGCGCACTGTTTTTCAACTAAAATGATATCAATTATATCATCCCCTTTGTAATTCCCTGTGCGCCCAAAAAAAGTTTTATTGTTATAATCATGTTGTCTTCTTTTCAAATGAAATTCACCTTTAAAACTGTGGCCGTAACCTGTAAATGCTCGCGCACTTTCTTTAATATCCTGTTCGGTATAATTGTGATTTCCCAGGGTAAAAAGCTCCATGAGTTCTCTTGCAAAATTCTCATTTGGGTGTTGCCTAATATTCTGTTTTAAGTTTAGATATTTAATCATTGAAGCTTCTTTGGATACCGCTTTTGTCAAACTTCTAAAACTACCAAGTGCATGAGTCCTGAGCGTGTTGTTGTAATGCTGGCTCAAATAGGAATTGTTATCACGGCATACAAAATGATTGGCCCAGAATAGTGTCATTTTTTCGCGCAACAACCCTTTAGGTTTTAACAATCTATTGATCCAAGCTATGTTAAGTTGTTTTAATTTCTTACCCGAGTCCTGGATGGCTTTTTTTAAGGCCGCCTTGTCGCCCATTAATGCCATTGGATCGATGTCTTCATAATCGGAATGATCAATCTCTAAAGCTTCGGATCGTCTCGATTGGTAGATTAAATCATTAACGACCTCTTCGCGCGACTTATCAGCAAGTTCTATTAGCTGTTGAGGGGTTGCTCCAAAACCTGCTCGCCAAAATAAATGTTGTAAATGCCGCTGTTCCATAATGTATTTAGACCTCACTAAATTTAATTGGTTTAAACACAATAAAAAAGCCGCTTCACTAGAAACGGCTTTTTTTACTTATAATTCGTCTAATTTCTACAAATCAAACTTTATCCCTTGGGCTAATGGCAGATCGGTAGTATAGTTGATGGTATTGGTTTGACGTCTCATATAAATCTTCCAAGCATCACTTCCCGATTCACGACCGCCGCCTGTTTCTTTTTCACCTCCAAAAGCACCACCTATTTCGGCTCCTGAAGTGCCTATATTTACATTTGCAATACCACAGTCGCTTCCAGCATGACTTAAAAAACGTTCAGCTTCTCGAAGGTTGTTTGTCATGATGGCCGAACTTAATCCTTGTACCACTCCATTTTGAACTTCAATGGCATTCTCAACACCGCCTGAATATTTCAATAAATATAGTACAGGTGCAAATGTTTCATGCTGAACAATTTCATATTGCGGTTCTGCTTCAGCTATTGCGGGTTTGACATAACAGCCACTTTCATAACCATCCCCAGATAAAACACCGCCTTCAACTACAATATTTCCACCTTCTTCAACTACTTTGTTTAAGGCCTGTTCATACATCTTAACGGCATCGGTATCAATTAGTGGTCCCACATGATTATTTTCGTCTAATGGATTTCCAATACGCAATTGTTTGTAAGCATCAACAATGGCATTTTTAACCTTATCATAAATTGAATCATGAATAATTAATCTTCTGGTTGAAGTACAACGTTGGCCACAAGTCCCTACAGCACCAAATACTGCGCCAATTACAGTCATTTTAATATCGGCATCAGGAGTGACAATAATAGCATTATTCCCTCCTAATTCCAGTAGTGATTTACCAAGGCGTTCACCCACAGTTTTTGCTACTATTTTACCCATTCTTGTACTGCCAGTAGCTGAAACTAAAGGTATACGATTATCAGTTGTCATCATTTCACCAACGCGGTAATCGCCATTGATCAAGCATGAAATCCCTTCAGGTAAGTCATTGGCTTTAAATACTTCGCCAGCAATGTGTTGACAAGCCACGCCACAAAGAGGTGCTTTTTCTGAAGGCTTCCATATGCAAACATCACCACATATCCATGCTAATGCTGTATTCCACGACCACACAGCGACTGGAAAGTTAAATGCTGAAATGATTCCTACTACGCCAAGCGGATGATATTGTTCGTACATTCTATGACCTGGACGTTCAGAATGCATAGTGAAACCATGAAGTTGTCTAGATAATCCAACGGCAAAGTCACAAATGTCTATCATTTCTTGAACCTCGCCTAATCCTTCCTGATAACTCTTACCCATTTCATAGGAGACGAGTTTACCTAACGGCTCCTTCAATTCACGAAGACGTTCTCCAAATTGTCTAACAATTTCCCCTCGTTGAGGTGCTGGCATTACTCTCCAAGTCTTAAAAGCAGCAGTAGCAGCATCCATTACCTTTTCGTAATCGCTATTTGTTGTGCTTTTCACTTTCCCAATTAATTTGCCGTCAACTGGCGAATATGACTCAATTATTTCTCCATTACTAAACCAATTTGATCCCGTAGAAGAACCCTCATTGACATCTAATATTCCTAGTTGATCTAAAGCTTCTTGTATCCCGAAATCGGTCGCTACTGCTTCCATTTATTTTATATTTTAAAAAGTTATCAATTGTAGTCGCGAAGATACTAATTTATTACGTCTCCCATTTCTCAATTCTATCTTAAAATAGTACCTTTAGAATCCAAAAATAAAAACTGATTCCTCATGAAAAAGTTCATCAGCATTATTGTTCTATCAGGCCTTCTATTAGCATGTGATAATAATTCAAAAACAACTGAAAACGTGGCTCAAATTGATTCTAATATGAATACTGAAAAGGCTGAGTTTGCAATTGTCATTCACGGTGGTGCAGGCACCATATTAAAAAAGAATATGACGGAAGAAAAAGAAGCGGCCTATCGCGCTGTACTTGAAGAGGCTGTTAAAGTTGGCTATGATATTCTAAAAAACGGAGGGTCTAGTTTGGATGCGGTGACAAAGACCATTAATGTAATGGAAGATTCCCCTCTTTTTAATGCTGGCAAAGGCGCCGTATTTACTAATGCCGAGACCAATGAATTGGACGCCTCAATTATGGATGGTAAAACACTTAATGCAGGCGCTTCGGCAGGTACCACCACAGTACGCAATCCTATTGACCTGGCTAGAGCGGTTATGGATAATTCTCCACATGTAATGCTATCAGGAAAAGGTGCTGAGACCTTTGCTAAAGAACAGGGTTTAGAAATTGTTGATCCTCAATATTTTTATACAGAAAATAGGTTCAATGCTTTACAACGTGCCAAAGAGCGAGAAAAAATAGAATTGGATCATGACGATCAACAAGCATTGTTTTACGATGCCGAAATTAAGAATTTCAAATACGGAACTGTAGGTTGTGCAGCTTTGGATAAAGATGGTAATCTGGCCGCAGGAACCTCAACAGGAGGGATGACCAATAAGCGATGGGGGCGTGTGGGAGATGCGCCAATAATTGGGTCTGGAACCTACGCGAATAATGCCACATGTGCAGTTTCTAGTACTGGCTGGGGTGAATATTTTATTCGTGCGCAGGTGGCTCACGATATTTCTGCATTAATGGAATACAAAGGACTTAGTTTAGCAGAAGCCTCGAAGATAGTGATACATGATAAAGTTGGCGGACTAGGTGGAGATGGTGGAATTGTAGCAGTTGATAAAGATGGGAATATGGTAATGGAATTCAATACTGAGGGTATGTATAGAGCAAGTATGAATGATCAAGGCGACTTAAAAATTGAGATCTACGAAAAAGAATAAATGTTTACCAATAAAACACCTTATTACGCTGTAATTTTTACGTCTACACATACAAACGATCTCACAGGTTATTCAAAAATGTCCCAATACATGGTTTCTCTGGCCCAAAAGCAAACTGGGTTTTTAGGAATTGACAGTGCTCGTGAAGACGTTGGCATAACAGTAAGTTATTGGGATAGTCTCGACGCTATTTCAAAATGGAAACAGAATACAGAGCATTTAATGGCTCAAAAAATGGGGAAACAAAAATGGTATTCCTGGTATAATGTTAGAATTTGTAAAGTGGAGCGGGAGTATGATTTCAAGCTATCTTAAAGGAAACCCTTTTGCCGCCCACCAGGGTTTTACTTCAATCACTAAGCGTCCTGCTAAAACTGCTGGATCCATATTTGCTAAGCTATCCGCCATTTTTAATGTAGGAACATTATAAATTGTGATCCCTCTCATTTCACCATCATCACCAAACGGACCTGATATATCAGCATAGCCCATTTCATACATTCTTCCCAAATGTGCCATATGTGCTTCTTGAATCTTATTTGCTTCATCCTCACTATGGTCACGATTTGGTCCAGCTTTTAAAAAGGCTATAAAATACTGCTGCATAATTATAGTGTCTTGAGTTTCGGGGTCAACATAATCAAAGATCTCATAACCCTCATCCAATAATTCCTTTTTGATCTGTTTCGTTGTTTTTTGCGCGACCTCTGGTTCATGGTCTATAGGTTTGGCTTTGGTGTCCATTTGTTGATTGCAGGCCAGCAGTAAACTAACTACGACCAAAAATGCATATTTTTTCATCTGTTCCAGGTATTATATGGTTGTATACTTAATTGAGAATTATAATATTTAATCTGTCCAGTGACTTCATCGCCTAACCAATCTGGTTTCATAAACAATTCCGTTTCATGACCCAATTCAATTTCTGCTAATACCAAACCTTCATTGTCTCCAAAAAATTCATCAACTTCATACAAATGGTCCCCTACTACTATTTCATAACGTAGTTTATCAATGATCCCTTTTTCGCAAAATTCAAGTAGGATTTTGGCATCCTTTTTTGAAATGTCCTTTTCCCATTCAAAACGAGTTAACCCATCATCTGATGATAGTCCTTTAATCGTCAATTTGCCTTTGTCATGAACCACTCTAACGCGCACAGTACGTTCAGGGTCGCGATTCAAAAAGCCTTGGATTATATGAACACATCGCTTCGCATCTAATTTATACTGGTCCGATTTCACTAAGAATTTGCGTTCTATTTCTTTCATTAGGCAATTAAAGAAGTTATAAATTTACACGATGTCAAACGAATTACCAATTAGAAAGATCATTCATGTGGATATGGATGCTTTCTATGCCTCTGTTGAGCAAATGGACAATCCCGATCTGCGAGGGAAACCTTTGGCTGTTGGCGGTAGTGGGAAACGCGGTGTTATTGGTGCTGCCAGTTATGAAGCTCGTAAATTTGGTGTTAAAAGTGCTATGACTGGAAATATGGCTCGTAAGTTATGTCCGGATTTGATTTTTGTTCGCCCGCGTTTTGGTCGCTATACTGAAATCTCGAAACAGATTCGAAGCATTTTTTTTGACTACACCGAACTTGTTGAACCTCTTTCTCTTGATGAAGCTTATTTGGATGTCACTCAAAACAAGAAAGGACACCCAAGTGCTACTTTAATAGCTCGTGAAATTCGTCAGCGCATACATAATGAGGTTGGCATCACTGCCTCGGCTGGAATATCCATAAATAAATTTATTGCCAAAGTGGCGAGTGATTACAATAAACCTAATGGACAAAAAACGGTACCACCAGAAGAGGTTTTAGAATTTCTAGAACGATTAGACATAAGAAAGTTTTTTGGTATTGGTAAGGTGACAGCAGAAAAAATGTACCAACAAGGTATATTCACCGGCAAGGACCTCAAGGCCAAATCGCTGGACTATCTGTCCGATCAATTTGGTAAATCAGGGCGCTACTATTATTATGTTGTTCGTGGCATTCATAGTAGCCCAGTCAAAACAGATCGCATTCGAAAATCACTAGCTGCCGAACGTACTTTTAATGAGAATCTATCCAGCGAGATCTTTATGTTAGAAAAATTGGATCGCATAGCTGATGAAGTGGTGAAACGCATGACTAAAGGCAATGTTTCGGGAAAGACCATTACTTTAAAGATCAAATACAGTGATTTCAGTTTACAAACACGAAGCAAGACCTTACCTTATTTTGTAAATAGCAAATCCATAATTTTAGAAACAGCTAGGGAGTTATTA
>CAYZKX010000103.1:0-8370 GCA_964479055.1 uncultured Flavobacteriaceae bacterium | reverse complement strand
GAGATCGCAACAAAACGTTCTTTGTCTAACATCTCAGGATTATAGCGTCTTAACTCATCGAGTAAAACCTCATACTGCATAGCGATATCTTGAGCATCGGCAGGTATCAGAAATAACAATACTGAATTACGTTCAATATGTCTCAAAAAATAATGCCCAAGGCCCTTACCCTCAGCTGCACCTTCAATAATACCAGGAATATCGGCCATAACAAAAGATTGATAATCACGATAGTGAACGATCCCTAAGTTAGGCTTGAGCGTCGTAAATTCATAATCGGCGATCTTAGGTTTAGCTGCTGTTAAAACAGACAATAAAGTAGATTTTCCAGCATTGGGGAATCCAACCAACCCTACATCTGCTAAAACTTTTAATTCTAGTGTCACATTTTTTTCTTCACCTGGAATTCCTGGCTGGGCATATCGCGGTGTTTGTCTTGTGGCACTTTTAAAATGCCAATTGCCGCGTCCTCCTTTGCCTCCGGTAGCCAATACTATTTCTTGCTTGTCGTCAGTGATCTCAAACAGTATTGTATTGCTATCTGAGCTTCTTACCACCGTACCTAAAGGTACATCGATATAGACATCGGAACCATCAGCGCCAGTACTGCGTTGCTTTCCTCCTGCTCCCCCATGTTCGGCTTTAAAATGACGTTTGAATTTTAAATGATATAAAGTCCACAAACTTGAATTTCCTCTAATAATGACATGCCCTCCTCGGCCACCATCACCACCATCCGGTCCTCCTTTTGCAATATATTTTTCGCGATGTAAATGAGTGGATCCTTTACCTCCGTTTCCAGAAGTCACGTGTATTTTGATATAATCTACAAAGTTTCCTTCGGTCATAACTTGGTCAGAAAAAAATTATATCACTTTTATTACCAGACGTTATAGTGAATCTATGACTTGACTTAACCTTTCGGTTATTTCTTCTATACTTCCAACACCATCAACGCCAAAATATTTGTTCTGTGAAGAATAGAATTCTTTTAAGATCGCAGTCTTATTGTAATACTCGGCAATTCTATTTCTTATGATGTTCTCATCAGCATCATCAGCACGGCCACTAGTTTTACCACGTTCGAGCAATCGCTGAACTAAAACTTCGTCTTCAACCTCGAGAGCGATCATGGCATTGATTTGAGAATCTTTACTATCCATTAGGGCATCTAAAGATTCTGCCTGCGCATTGGTTCTTGGAAAGCCATCAAAAATAAAACCATTGGCATCCGAGTTCTTTTCAACTTCTGCATTGAGCATATCAATTGTTACTTGATCAGGAACGAGATCACCCTTATCCATGTAGGACTTGGCGAGCATGCCTAAAGCTGTTTCATTTTTAATATTATATCTAAATACATCGCCAGTTGAAATATGTATCAGGTTGTATTTTTCCTTTAAAAAGTTTGCCTGTGTGCCTTTTCCCGCTCCCGGAGGACCAAACAATACAATATTAGTCATGTGTTGTGTTGTTTTTATTTGATATACGTCAGTTAAATCACGTCCTAATCCGTCATAATCTAAACCGTAACCTACTATAAATTTATTTGGAATCTCTATACCCACATAGTGCAACTTAAAGTCTTTGTTGTACGCCTCTGGCTTAAAAAACAAAGTCGCAATTTTTAAGGAAGCCACCTTTTCATTTTTGAATATCCTGTGGACCTCATTTAGTGTTTTACCAGAATCAATGATATCCTCCAATATAATAACATGTCGTCCTGTGAGATCTTGAGTTAAACCGATCAATCGTTGAATGTCTTCTGAAGACTTAACACCTTCATATGAGGCCAATTTAATAAAAGTCACCTCACAAGATCTAGGGTATTTTTTTACGAAATCGCTAGTAAACATGAATGACCCATTCAAAATACCTACAAAAACTGGAATCTCATCTTTAAAATCATGGGCTATTTCATTGACCATTTTACTTACAGCATCATCAATTTGATTGGCCGAAATAAAAGGTTTAAAATATTTATCATGTAGCTTAATCACCATGTTTTTGATATAAGAATGGCAAAGATAATCAATACATTACTCTTAGTTGCGTTTTGATTTAACATTTTGAATATCATTAAAGATTTATAACTTATTTTTGCACTTTAATTTTAAAAATGCATCACAACTCGAATTACTTCTCGTCAGGTTTTAAACTGGGAATTTTAGGAGGAGGGCAACTTGGTAAAATGTTGCTAAATGAAACGCGGAAGCTAGATGTGCATACCTGTGTTCTGGATCCAAATAAAGCGGCACCCTGTAAAATTGGAGCCAATGAATTTTATGAAGGTGATTTAATGGATTATGACACCGTAATTAATTTTGGTCGTAAGGTTGACGTATTGACTATTGAGATTGAGAATGTGAATGTTCAAGCCTTAAAAGATCTTGAACGTGAAGGCATTACAGTATATCCATCAGGAAACACTCTCGAAACCATTCAAAATAAGGCAAAGCAGAAATTGTTTTATGTGGACCATAATATACCTACTGCAGAGTTTTCCAGATTTGCTTATAAGGATGAGATCATATCAGCCATAAATAACCATGCCATATCATTACCTTTTGTATGGAAAAGTGCTCAATTTGGCTATGATGGGAAAGGGGTGAAAATAGTACGCTCTTTATCAGATCTAGACCATCTTCCCAATACAGAATGTATTGCTGAATCTTTAATTGACTTTAAAACCGAATTGGCCGTAATAGTAGCTCGCAGTGCTTCAGGCAGTACAAAAACTTATCCTGTGGTTGAAATGGAATTTCATCCTGAAGCGAATCAAGTGGAATACGTAATTTGTCCTGCACGAATTCCAGAACATGTCGCCGACAAGGCCAAAGCAGTGGCCCTTAAAACCTCTGAAGCCTATCAACATGTAGGCTTATTGGCTGTGGAATTATTTCAAACCCAAGACGATAACATATTGGTAAATGAGGTAGCTCCTCGACCACACAATTCAGGTCATCATACTATAGAATCTAGTTTCACATCACAATTTGAACAACATTTAAGAGCTATTCTAGATCTTCCATTGGGTAATTCTGGTGTTAAACTAAATGGAATTATGGTAAATTTGGTGGGTGAAGAAGGCCATGAAGGTGATGTGATATATGAAAACATTGATGCCGTATTGGAAATGCCTGGTGTAACCCCACACATTTATGGAAAGAAACAAACACGTCCTTTTCGAAAAATGGGTCATGTGACTATTGTGAACAAAGATATGGATGCAGCTAAAGAGATAGCTATTGAAGTCAAAAAGAAAATAAAAGTAAAAAGTATATAATATGGCAAAGGTTGGTGTTATAATGGGAAGTAAGAGTGATCTTCCAGTAATGCAAGAGGCAATAGATATTTTAGAGTACTTCAATATTGAAGTTGAGGTTGATATTGTTTCGGCACATAGAACTCCTGATAAATTATTCGATTATGGCACTCATGCCCATGAAAGAGGACTAAATGTAATCATCGCTGGCGCAGGCGGTGCCGCGCATCTTCCAGGAATGATTGCCTCATTATCACCACTCCCTGTAATTGGTGTACCAGTGAAATCAAGAAATTCTATTGACGGATGGGACTCCGTTTTATCGATTTTACAAATGCCTGGAGGTGTTCCTGTTGCTACTGTTGCACTAAACGGAGCTCAAAATGCAGGTATACTTGCTGCACAGATTATTGGTAGTTCTGATGTTTCTATTTTAAAACGTATACAGGACTTCAAAATGGAGCTTAAAAGTAAAGTACATGAGTCTGCAAAACAACTTAAAAAATAAAACCTCGAACGGGCGTTCGAGGTTTTAAAATTGCTATTAATCAACCATTTTTTATGAGTTAAAGATAACTCCATGAAAAATTTCAAAACGAAAGTAAATATTTTAGGTAATAAATTTGTTAATTATTATTTAATATTATCAAAACGTTATTAACAAGAGGAAAAGCCTTACGAATTCGCAATTATTGTAGTGAAATTAGTATTATTTTTCATAATATTTTAATAATTCCTTAATGCAAGTTTTAACAAAACCATTCAATACACCTTATAACTCAGCTCCATTTACAAAAATAAAAAACGAGGATTTTGTACCCGCTTTTAAAAAGCTCATTGAAGAATCTAAAAAAGAGGTCGAATCAATAGTTAATTTGGAGTTGTTGCCAACATTCAGCAATACTATTGAAGCTCTTGATTACACCGGACAACAGCTTAACAGAGTTAGCAGTTTGTTCTTTAATTTGAATTCAGCCGAAACCAATGATACTATCCAAAAAATAGCCCAGGAAATATCACCATTATTGACAGAATTTAATAATGATATTATCTTAAACCAAAAACTATTTCATAGAGTAAAAGAGGTCTATGAAAACACCGATCGTGCCGAGCTCAATACCGAACAAAAAACACTACTCACCAAAACCTATAAAAGTTTTACTCGAAATGGAGCCAATTTGAATGATTCTGACAAATTAAGGCTTCGAGAAATCGATAAGGAATTGAGTCAACTCAAACTTAAGTTTGGTGAAAACGTATTGGCAGAAACCAACAAATTCAAATTGCATATTACGAATCAAAAAGATCTTTCAGGTCTACCATATGATAGTATCGAAGCCGCCAAACTTTTGGCAGAATCCCTGGACCTAACCGGTTGGTTATTCACACTAGATTATCCCAGTTATATCCCTTTTATGACTTATGCCGATAACCGTGAACTTCGTAAAAAAATGGCTTTGGCTTTTGGAAGTAAAGGTTTTAACAAGGATGAATTTGACAATCAGAAAAACATATTAAAAATTGTAGCACTACGCTATAGACGTGCCAATTTATTGGGTTACACCTCACATGCACATTATGTGTTAGAAGAGCGCATGGCCGAAACACCTAGTAAAGTACTTGACTTTTTAAATGATCTATTGTTAAAAGCCAAACCAGCTGCACTAAGGGAATTTAAAGAATTACAAGATTTTGCAAGAGAAATTGATGGCATAGACCAAATTGAAAAATGGGATTCGGCCTATTATTCAGAAAAATTGAAACAAAAGTTATTTGAATTAGATGATGAGAAATTAAAGCCCTATTTCAAACTTGAAAATGTCATTGAAGGTGTTTTTACAATTGCGAATAAACTATACGACCTCAAATTTGAGCAAATCTCTAATATTGACAAATACCATGACGATGTATTGACCTACAAGGTCACTGATCAGTCCGGAAACTTGATCAGCATTTTTTACGCTGATTTCTTTCCACGTGCAGGTAAACGCAACGGTGCGTGGATGACCTCATTTAAAACGCAAAAAAAACTTAATAATAATGATGAGAGACCTCATATCTCCATCGTCTGTAATTTCACTAAACCAACAAAAAAGAAACCATCACTATTAACTTTTAACGAGGTTACAACTCTATTTCATGAATTTGGACATGCACTTCATGGCATGTTAGCCAACACTACTTATCCTGGATTATCCGGCACTAATGTATACTGGGATTTTGTTGAACTACCTAGTCAGATCCTCGAGAATTGGTGCTATGAAAAAGAAGCATTAGAGCTATTTGCCAAACATTTCGAAACAGAAGAGATCATACCAATGGAACTCATTACAAAAATAAAAGAGAGTGCCACATTCCAACAAGGCATGCAAACGCTTCGACAAATAAGTTTTGGTTTGTTAGATATGAGTTGGCATTATGGGGACCCAACAACTATTGAGGATGTCAAAACTCACGAACTGAAATCGTTTGAAGCCACCAATTTATTTCCCAATGTACTCGAAAATTGTATGAGCACGTCTTTTTCACATATTTTCCAAGGTGGTTATTCATCAGGCTATTATAGTTATAAATGGGCCGAAGTATTGGATGCAGATGCATTTGCTTATTTTAAACAAAATGGGGTGTTTAACAAAGAAATAGCCAACCGTTTTAGAGATCATATTTTAAGTAAAGGTGGTACCGATCATCCCATGACCTTATATAAGGAATTTAGAGGTAAGGAACCGGAACCTGAAGCACTGTTGAAGCGGGCTGGATTACTTACAGAACAGCAATAGCTTTTCCTTATAGTGTCTATTTTTAAACCTATGGCAAACTATTTTTAAATCATCTTTTTATCTTATTTTTGATGAGTTCACAAAAATTGCAGTTTTTTAATGACAAAACATCAACTAAATCCTAACGACTGGATTGACAAGTATTCTGATTATTTGTTCAATTATACCATCTCGCGTGTAAAAGATCGTGAGACAGCACAGGATTTGGTCCAAGATACCTTTTTTGCTGGTTTAAAGTCAATGAAGAACTTTAAAGGTGAAGCAAGCGAACGCACTTGGTTGGTGTCTATATTAAAAAGAAAAATTATAGATTATTACCGAAAAATAAATTCAAAAAAGGGTCAGGCCGAGGTCAAAATGAACTTAAGTAATGACCCAGAAGCAGAAGGTGACTGGATTGAACAGCGTGTCGCCGATCCTTTTGATAGAACAGCAGAAGATAAAATTGAGAACACTGAACTAGGCTCAGCCATTCATAAATGCATTTCGAAACTCCCTGAAAAACAAGCACAAGTTTTTAAAATGAAAACCATTCTTGGTTATGAAACAGAAGCCATATGTAATGAATTGGATATCACAGCGTCTAATTTGTGGGTAATTATTCATAGAGCAAGAACGGCCTTGGCGTCGTGTTTGGAAAATGACTGGTTTAACTGATTAAATTAAAATGAAGAAACGATTTTTATTTATTACCTGTGAAGAGGCCAAACATATTTGTGACAAATCTCAATATGGAGAGGCCACACCATGGGAACGGCTCAAATTAACTATTAGGCTTTCCTGGTGTAAGATTACTCGTGCCTATACTTCAAGAAATAAAAAACTAACAAAAACTTTAGAAAACTCAGCGGTAGAATGTCTTGATAACCTGGAAAAAAGTCAAATCAAAAAAGCCTTTGAACAAGAATTATCCAAGCATCAATAAAATCACCAACCAAAATAAGGGAATAGCTTCTACCCAAAACGCTGCATAATATTTGTTTTGCTCTTTCTTACTAAAGAGTAACGCCAACATCAAAATAATCATTAAAATTAAGTTAGCTACAATCCAAGTTGCCTTGAGGTTATCCTTAAAAAACTCTAATAAGATAAACCCAATAATTAACAAGACACCTATAAGTTTGGTGCTCTTAACACCTATCTTTTGAGGTATGGTTTCAAGGTTGAGACTATCAAATTGCAAATCTCTAATTTCAAATGGTAACATAAGTACCAACACTAATAAGAATCGTTGAATTGTGGTTATCACAATATCCCAGTTCAAATTGAAATTCTCATTGATAATTGGAACAATCACGGTAACAGCACTCCAAACAAAAGCAATAATATAGATCTTAATGCCACTAACTGCTCTAAGGCCTTTTTCGTCTTTGATCTTTAAATTAATTGGAAATAAAGGCAAGGCATATAATACAGTTAATAGTCCCAATACAATAAGCCATAATAAAACTCTGAACTCGATTAAAAAAGTAAGGTACAATAGAGGCATTGACATTAAAACAGAAAAAAATAGAATCCATCTTAAATCTCCTGATAAACTTTTGCGATGTAATCTTGTCGTCTCAAAATATTTAACAAAATTATAAGCTGTAATAGATGAAAAAAATATGAACGCCATTAACGTCTTATCACTTTCAAAATTAAACTCCAATGCAGTAATTTCAACCAATGCAATTACCGCAATAGCTACATGAATACTGGAGTTAATATAAAACTTAAAAAATCGTTTCAGGTAGTGCATCTAGCAAAAATAACCAAACTGTTAATAATCCTATTTTTTGGTTAAAAACTTTCATCTATGAGAGGACTAAAACAACAAGTTTTGCGTAATTTTGAAATTCCAAAAATTTGAATAAAATAATGAATACAGATGTATTTGCATTAAGGCATATCGGAATACGGAAATCCGACCAAAATGAGATGCTAGCCGCGATTGGAGTTGACAGTTTGGAAACTTTAATAGATCAAACAATACCTGATAATATCAAATTGACAAAAGGCCTGTCTCTTGGCAATGCGCTAAGTGAACAAGACTATCTAGAACATATTCACTCTTTGGCAGCAAAGAACAAAGTTTACAAATCATATATTGGATTAGGTTATCATCCTAGTAATACGCCTGCGGTTATTCAAAGAAATATTTTGGAAAACCCTGGATGGTATACAGCCTATACTCCATACCAAGCTGAGATTGCCCAAGGTCGACTTGAAGCACTACTCAACTTTCAAACCATGGTCGTTGATCTTACTGGAATGGAGTTAGCGAATTCATACTTATTAGAAGAAAGTACTGCAGCTGCTGATGAAACAGATTTATTATTTGCT
>CAYZKX010000102.1:0-8392 GCA_964479055.1 uncultured Flavobacteriaceae bacterium | reverse complement strand
AAATAGTTGACGTTGAGATCAAGGAACTTAGTCAGTCGTTTTTGACCAATTAAACTCCAGGTGTAATTCTTCCCAGGTTCCAAACCTTCCATCATTTGATAACCAACAGGAGTTCCTTCATTGCCAGTGAAATCATTAGAGAAGAAATTGAATTCACCAGTTAGCGAGGCTTTTTGCCCTTCCTTTTTGGGTGCAAAAGCAAATGAAACACCATAGCGTTGCTGTTTAAGCGACTCCATATCACCTATGGTATTCTCTTTGTCACTCAACTGAAAAAAGGCATCAAATCTTACATTGTCATTGAGGAGATAGGACAGTTTTGGATTGAACCTAAATTCATCGATATTAAAATTCTTGCTTGAGAAATTTTGACTTATAGACTCTGTGTTTTCCAACGCAGATTGTAGTGTAATTAACCAGCTTTCCTGAATTTTATGATTAAAATCTAATTGATGACTTTTAAGTTTATTTTCTATAAACCCTACGGTTAAGACATTTTTGGCTTTGTTAGACAAATAAGTGTATGAGGTGGTATACCGTTGTTTACCTCGGTTAAAGAACAAGGTGTTTCTAAAATTCAATAATAAGGCCAATTGATCCTCTGAATCACTGTCAAAGGGGTTGAGGTTAAAGTCGTTACCTTCACGCCTGTCTTTTCGGTCTATTAAATAGGAAGTTTGATTATAAAAATGTGACCAGAATTTAGACTCTTTCTCAGAGTTATTAAAATATTGAAGCGGGTTAATTGTTAGCGTTTGACTCAATCTATTTTGATGCGTTTTAATGAATATGCGATTAGGTAATAGCACTCGAATGTAATTACCTTGGTCTTGAAATTGAGCCAATTCAAATTCTTCAAGTTCCTGAATACCATTACCGTTATAATCAATCCAAATGTATGCACCTTGTCCAGGTTCGACCTCAACAAAAGTAAAATCTTGGAGTGGCAGAGTGCCTGAGTTGGTCTCAAAAACTGTATTTAATTGAATGAGTTGTTTAAACAATTTTTGGTTGTACTGCAAACGTGAATTTAAAGACTGTTCATCATCAATCGCATCATCTTCATCTTTAAGTGTTCTGTAGTTTACAAATAGTGATAGATTAGTGTTGCTGTTTCTTAATAATCTTGATTTGATGTAATAGGTGTTAGAAGTGTTTACACGTTGTAGTTCATTATTTCTAATACTATCATTGACTCTATTCTTGTATCCAATTTCTACATAAATATTGGTGCTATCTCCAATTCCAGTAAATACATCATATGATGTAAAACGCTGACTTAGAGGTGTTAGTTCGTTTGTTGAGATTGTACGTTGTTCATTATCTTCTAGAGCAATTTTAGTGCCTACCCACCCTTTTTTATGTTTGTAAATAAGCCTATTGAACGATCTGGTGAAGGTGGAAGAGTTAATACTTGATTGTGCGTCGAGATAACTCGATGTTGAATAAATGTTGAAGTTTCCAAGATTAAGATTGGCCAATAATACATGACGATTGCCATTAAAATTCTCCGAATAGTTCAAATGTTCAAATTGATAGGAGGCAATTCCCTTGTTAAAATGCGAAAGATTGAGTCCTACATTCAATAAAAGTTGATCACCCATGGGGCTATCAAGATTCCAATCACGATTGAATTCAGCATTGTATAATCGTTCTATTGTTCTGAAGTTTTCCTGTATATAATCGCTGTTAGCAAAAGCATTTAGATTCCATAAACTGTCGTTCTTTATAATGGTATGATCTATTTTGAATTGCCCTGCAAAGCCATCATTATCGTCATCATCTAATGAAGAGAATAAGTTTAAGTCGTTTCGGCTTCCTGCTATTTCAAAATCAATTAGAGTAGATGGAGTTGGCGTATAGTCTCCATTTATTACAACTACCTGTAATTTAGTGGGTGCAATAAGTTGTATAATAGGTTCAAAGCTCCCTTGCAAGACCCCATTAATGGGTTCAACATATTCGTATATGGTTTCAATGGCATCTACGCTACTTATGATGTAATTTCCTTGATTAGGACCTACTAGTGTGAACTTGACACTAAATAATTGATCGTCTGGATTATTAGAAAATACAAAGGCTTCAACACCATTGATGTCTTCTTTTTTGTAAAGAATTCGATTCTCACTAAACGGTTCTTCTATTTCCGATGGTGCGACCATAAGCGATCTGTCGTCTCCTGCATCGGCTAATATTTCGACTTGTTCAGTAGACAGATTTTGTTGAAGTGGTTGGTTTTTTGCATCATTTTCAGAATATACAGCCGTTCCTATTTTGAGTTTGTCGCTCTCGTATTTTGCTCCTCCAAAGGCTACAAAACGGGAGTAATTGCGATCACTAAATTGATAGTCCACAGTAATACGCATTTCAGAAGTTATTGGAAATGTGGAGTTAAAAATGATCTCACCAGCATTATAATCAATAATATAGTCTTTGTCTTCACCGCGTTCTACGCGAATCCCGTTAACATATACAGTTTCACTACCTGAGACGATCAATACAAAAAGTTCGCCATTAGAGCCAATGAGTTTGTATGGCCCTTGGTTTCCTTCTTGAGCAGTAAATTGACTTCTAGAAAATTGCCCTCGTACCAATGCGCCAGCAGCAAATAAATTAGTGGAAGATTCAGGATGTTCGAGTTGGGCTTTTATGGCAAGGCCTTGAACCCTTTTGGTAAATTTAGCATAGTAGGAGTCGGTATTAATGAGATCGATATCTCCAGCACGGATATTCCAATTTTTACTAAATAACTCAATAAATACCTGGTCAAATTCATCCAATCGTTGAGAGTATCCACTTTCTTGTAGTGGGATATTGGCATCTTGAATAGAGGCCCTTAATGATACTTTATCATTTAATTTACCGGTTATTTGAAGGTCTAGTTCGCTGTTTAAAACCGAGTTTTGATTACTGCCAACAGTAACCCCTCTTGAGATGCTTCCAAAAGTAGTTAAGCCGTCAAAAGGTGTAAATGTCTTTTTCTTATTGGATTGCGATAATTTAAAGAGTTTGTCGAGGTTTTTAGTATCTTCTACAATAATACTTTCATCTAACTGCTTATAAGTTTTGGTTAAAAATTCAGGATACCGCAAATACTCCACAATTAAGGTATCGGTTTGTAGTATATTTTTTAAAGTTAATATCGATTTGGCGTAATCTATAGAATAGTTTGTGGTATCAATCACTGTGTTGTCTTTTCGCTTTAATACAAACCGACTAGGATTAATACTAACACTATCTAACACTATAGTGTCCTTTACCGCTACTTTTTTAATAATATATGTAGGAGAAGATTCCTGTGAATATGTATAGATACTCACAAAAAGTAGTAATAAGGTTAGCCTAAAATTCATTATTAAGTAAAACTGAAAACACTCTAAAATATTTTGTTGATAGTTTTCGTTAAAACTGTTTAAAATTTATGTTGTAAAAGTACAGCATTATTTATTTTAGCTTAATCAGATTGCTACTGCATGAAAATTATCTCCTATAATGTAAATGGCATTAGGGCAGCATTGAATAAAGGTTTTATTGAATGGCTTACCAGTGCTGATCCTGATGTAATTTGTTTACAAGAAATAAAAGCACTGAAAGAACAATTAGACCTTTCGGTTTTTGATGAAGCCGGTTATCATTATAACTACTGGTTCAGCGCTCAAAAAAAAGGATATTCTGGAGTTGCTATTTTGAGCAAAACAGAACCTGATCATGTTGAATATGGAACCGGAATTGAATCTATGGACTTCGAAGGACGCAATCTCAGAGCTGATTTTGGAGACCTATCGGTAATGAGCCTGTATTTACCTTCGGGAACTAATATGGCGCGACTGGAACATAAACTGGAGTATATGGATTTGTTCCAAAATTACATTGACAAATTAAAAAAAGAGCGACCTAACTTGGTGATCTGTGGTGATTATAATATTTGTCATGAGGCCATCGATATTCATGATCCTGTTAGAAATAAAAATGTTTCTGGCTTTTTACCAGTAGAACGAGAATGGATTGGAAAGTTTATCGATAGTGGATTTATTGACTCCTTCCGTTATTTTAATAAAGAGCCACATAATTACAGTTGGTGGAGCTACCGTGCTAATGCCAGAGCTAATAATAAAGGATGGCGACTTGATTATGCTATGGTTGCAAGCCCTCTAGAAGGTCGACTTAAACGCGCTGTGATACTCAACGAGGCTCACCATAGTGATCATTGCCCAATATTTGTAGAACTATAAAACCCTAAATAATGAAAAAATTGACATTAATAGCACTATCCTTTATGGTGATCACATCTTGTGTATCGCCTAAAGTATATAAGGATCTGGAACACAAATATGCATCACTAAAGAAGGATCATGAGGACCTTCAAAGTGATTTTGATGCATTATTGAACGCTAAGAATCAAGCTGAAAATGCCTTGGATGCCCTACAGAATGATTATGATAAAACTTTAATGCAACGTGATAAACTTCAAAATGAATATGCCGCTTTGAAGTCTAATTACGATAATTTAAGTAATTCATATGATGCCTTAGAAAAGAACAGTTCCTCTGCTTTGGCTGAGAATGCTCAAAAAAACAGAGAGCTATTAGCTCAGCTCGAAGCTAAAGAACAAGCCTTGGCTGCCGAAAATACACGTCTAGAAAATTTAAAGAAACAACTGCAAGACCGATCCAATCGCGTCGATGAATTAGAGAATTTGATTGCAGCAAAAGATGCCGCAATGAACGACTTGAAAGATGCCATATCAAGAGCATTAACCGATTTTGAAGGCAAGGGGCTTACAGTAGAGCAGCGTGGTGGTAAGGTCTATGTTTCTATGGAAAACAAACTCCTTTTTCAATCTGGAAGCTGGGCTGTTGGTAGTGACGGAAGGCGGGCAGTAGAACAATTAGGCGAAGTTCTTGCTGATAACCCAGATATCAATATCTTGATTGAAGGCCATACTGACAACGTTCCCTATTCAGGAAGCGGTCAATTAAAAGGTAATTGGGATTTGTCTACCAAACGTGCCACTGCAATAGTTCAGATACTTAGAGAAAATACAAGTATTAATCCTCAAAACCTAACTGCAGCTGGTCGTGGAGAACATGCGCCAATTGCATCGAATGACAATGCTGAAGGTAAAGCTAAGAACAGACGCATTGAAGTGATCCTGACACCTAAGCTAGATGAGCTCACAAAACTATTGAACGATATTTAATGAAATACACAAATCTACCTCATACCGACATTAAGGTTAGCAAGATCTGTTTAGGCTCGATGACCTGGGGGAATCAGAACACCGAATCTGAAGGGCACGAACAATTAGATTATGCTTTTGCACAAGGCATAAACTTTATTGATACCGCCGAATTGTATCCTGTTCCTGCGACTGCTGAGACACAAGGTCGAACCAGCGAAATTATAGGGACTTGGCTGAAAAAAACAGGTAATAGAGACCAGGTCATTTTGGCTTCTAAAATAGCTGGCACTGGCGATTATACAGCGCATATTAGAACCACAGGATTTGGAGGTAATTCTATAAAAGAAGCTGTACATCAAGAATTAAAAAGATTACAAACAGACTATATCGATCTCTACCAACTGCATTGGCCCGAACGCCAAAGTAATACCTTCGGAATTCGTAACTATGTGCATAACCCAAACGATCCATGGACGGATAACTTCAATGCGGTATTACAAAGTTTGCAAGAGATGATCCAAGAAGGTAAGATAAGGTATATTGGATTGTCTAATGAAAAAGCTTGGGGTACCATGCGCTATTTAGAGGAGTCTAAGATCAACGATTTACCTAGAATGATCACCATACAAAATGCGTATTCGATGTTGAGCAGGACCTTTGAAGGCGATTTAGCTGAAATTTCTATGCGCGAAAACATCGGACTATTGGCGTACTCACCAATGGCGTTTGGCATATTATCAGGCAAGTATATTGAAGGCACTGCAGCGCCAAATTCACGCATCAACCTATTTCCAAGATTTGCAAGATATAGTGGTGAGAATGCCACTGAAGCAACAAGGCGCTATTTACAATTGGCTAAAGACAATGGTATGAGTTTAGCACAAATGTCGTTGGCATTTGTGACACAACAACCGTTTGTTACCAGTAATATTATAGGTGCGACTACCATGGCACAACTCAAAGAGAATATAGGAAGTATTGACATTGAGCTGAGCAAAGAGCTTTTGGCTAAGATCAATGCCATACATGAGGCGATTCCAAATCCGGCACCTTAAATTTTAAGCAAAAAAAAGCCACGCTAAGCGTGGCTTTTTTATGGTTTGATCTCTTTACCATCTTTATCATAAAAATGATATTCAAGATATGTGTAAGCGTCTCTAGGTAGAATTTTCACCCATTTTTTATGCTCAAAGTACCACTTTGAACGTATAGATGGAAACCCTTTGGTTAAAAAGGCTGCTATAAAAGGGTGTGTGTTTAAAGTCACCTTCTTATAGTCTTTTTTGTATAGTTGTTCCAGCTCTTGTTTAATTTTTCCAACTAAAACAATTGGTGCTTCAACTTCCTTGCCATTTAAACCATTAGGATGGTCCTCACTGGTTTTAATTTCAAGTTCTGGTCGAACACGTTGTCTGGTCATTTGTATCAATCCAAATTTACTTGGAGGTAAAATTTTGTGTTTCGCCCTGTCATCTTTCATTTCATCGCGAAGATGATTATAGAGCGTTCTTCTATTTTCGGCCTTAGCCATATCAATAAAGTCGACAACAATAATTCCTCCCATATCACGTAGTCTAAGCTGACGTGCTAATTCGGAGGCAGCAATTAAATTGACCTCTAATGCCGTGTCTTCTTGATTTTTGGCTTTGTTTGAACGGTTTCCACTGTTCACATCTACAACATGAAGGGCTTCAGTATGTTCTATCACCAAATAGGCGCCTTTAGCCGTTGACACTGTTTTACCAAACGATGTTTTAATTTGTCTTTCCACTCCATATTTTTCAAAAATTGGAATTTTAGACTGATACAACTTAACTATTGATTCTTTTTTAGGTGCAATCTGTTGCACATAATCTTTTATTTGTAGGTAGAGCGACTCATCGTCTACAATAATGGAAGTGAAATCATCATTAAATATGTCTCTCAAAATAGAAGAGGCTTTATTCATTTCACTTAACACTTTGCTTGGATGGTTAGCTCTTTGTAGCTTTTTACTCATGGCAACCCAACGGTTATATGAGTTTTGTAAATCTTTATCTAGTTCAGCTACTTTTTTGCCCTCTGCTACAGTACGTACAATAACACCAAATCCTTTTGGTGTTATACTTTTCATTAACCGTTTTAACCGGTCTTTTTCTTCTTTCTTTTCAATTTTTTGAGAAATTGAAATGCGATCAGAAAAAGGGACAAGCACCAGATATCGTCCTGCAATGGAGATCTCTGAACTTATTCGTGGTCCTTTGGTTGAAATCGGTTCTTTTACTATTTGTACCAGAACAGATTGATTAGATTTAATGACATCGGCAATCTTGCCATTTTTGTCAATATCTTTTTCAAATGGGAAATTCTTTAAAGAATAATCTCTAAGCTTACCTGTGCTTACACGTTTTACGAACTTTAAAAGAGAAGGTAACTTTGGGCCTAAATCATGATAATGCAAAAAAGCATCTTTTTCATATCCTACATTAACAAATGCAGCATTCAAACCTGGAACAGTTTTGCGTATTTTGGCTAAAAACACATCACCAACAGCAAACTTGTTATTATCTTCTTCTTTTTGTAATTCGATTAATTTTCCATCTTTTAAAAGGGCAAAATCAACATGATTAGAACTAGACCGAATGATTAATTCTTTAGTCATATATGTTAATTTTAATCCGCTGTGATATTCATTTCACAACAGATGGATTTATATTATTTTGATCACAGGTCCCGAGTATCGGGATAGGTCTGTAAAATTCAATTTATAACCATGGCTATAAATTAAATTTGATATCAAAGAACGTTTACTTCTAAAAACGGAAAAAGTAGTTGAAAACAACTACTTCCCCATTTACTTGTTTTTCTTATGACGATTAGCGCGTCTTCTTTTTTTGCGCTTATGCGTTGCTACCTTGTGTCTTTTTCTTTTTTTACCACTTGGCATAGGTCCTACTTAATTTTAGTTAATATTAAAATGTCAATTAAGCTTCAACATTTGTTTTTACTCCTTCTACAAACACCTTTGCAGGTTTGAATGCAGGAATATTATGTGCTGGAATTTTAATAGTTGTATTCTTAGAAATATTTCTACCAGTCTTCTCGGCTCTTCTTTTTACGATAAAGCTTCCGAGGCCTCTTAAATACACATTATTTCCACTTTCTAATGAGTTTTTTACTTAACTCATAAAAGATTCAAAAGTTGCCTGAACATCTCCTTTTTCAATTCCT
>CAYZKX010000101.1:4543-8395 GCA_964479055.1 uncultured Flavobacteriaceae bacterium | reverse complement strand
GATGTCGCTCTTGATATTGAAGATGTTAGCGCTAACGATGCTGTACGGATTTATTATTTAAACGATACAAACGAAATCTATGTGTACTGGGCCAATATAATGGATATCAGTGAAATAGCATTGATTAACTTGATGGGTCAAGAAGTCTATAAATGGAATGATGATCTAAACCCAATAAACAATTACGAACTTAGAATTCCTGTAAATAAAGTTAGTACAGGTAGCTATATTATTAAAGTAAAAGGGAAAAATGGCATGACCTCAAATAAAAAGGTAATTATTAAATAAAAATAATATCAAATTGCATAAAAAAAGCTCCTATTAAGGAGCTTTTTTTATTTAATTATGTAAGAATATTCAACATAAATAATGTATTTCATCGAATATTTATGTATTTCAAAGATGTTTTATGGGTTTTTATCTATATTGTGACTCCAAATCTGAAATAACCAATCTAAAGATGAAAAACTTTACCTACATCTGTTTTGCTTTGGCCCTACTAATTAGTGATGCCATTAATTCTCAATCTATACAACGCGTGCGTGTTGATTTTGAAACTCCACTTGGCTATACAAGACAATTACTTTTAGGGTTTACCCCAGATAATGCAGCAACTGATGGTTTTGATTATGGTTATGATGCCTTGAATGTTGATCAATTTCCTGATGACTTTAGTTGGATGATAGAAAACGAAAAATACATCATACAAGGTGTTGGTGCTTTTGATGCCTCGAAACAGTATCCAGTGGGTATGTTTATGACGAATTCAGGCAGTATTAGTGCCTCTCTTAACTCAACGGAAAATTTTGAAACTCTAATTGATGTCTATCTGTATGATTCCCATTTAAATACCTATACCCTTTTAAACGACACCACCTATATAACTGATGTCGCTGCTGGTAATGTTGAAGATCGATTTTATATCACTTTTAGTAATAATAACTTAAATTCTTTATCAATTGCCGATGCTGACAGATTCCCATTTGAAATGAAATATGTTAGAAACAATCAAGAACTCTCATTCAAATCTAGCCTATTCACCGAAATTAATAAGATTGAGATCTTTAATATTACAGGCAAAAAAATGCAGCAGTTAACTACCATTAATAATGAAATGTTTTCTACAAAATTGCCTAACAACTACACTGGAATCGCGCTGGTAAAAGTGACCACAGTTAAGGGTGATTTCTTAAAAAAGATATTGTTGAATTAAGTTATAGTCAACAACTTACTATTTTATAAACACTTGTATTATAGCTGTTTATATTATTCAACCAACAACTTGCATTTCATCGACAAAAGTGTACTTTTTCTAAGATTTTTACCTTTTATCGATAGGTCATTGAGCCAATCGAAATAATACATCATTTCATCTAATTTATTAGCATTAAAACCCATAAAATTGGGTTTTACTCTCCTTTTTGTAATTTTTGTTAACGCTATTAATCGGAGCTCCAAATCATGCTTCGTTTACGTTGTGTTGTAAAGCAAGTCAATTGCTTTGTAGTATGTGCTTAATTTACCTCTCCCTCAAGGCTAGTTTAGGTAGTACTGAAATTGTTGTACGTAAAACCGAATTTAGTTCATGAAACAGTTAATTACTTTAACTGCATTTATACTAACTGTTGCCTATAGCTTTTCGCAAACTAAGGAACAGGATAGTCTTGCTATTGAACTCGCATTCCAAGAACAAGATACAACAAAGGTCATTACCTCAATTCAACTTATTAAATCACTCTACCATTCACAAGATTATCAAAAGGCATTATTGTATATTCACCAAAGCGAGAAACTCTCTTCTTCACTTCAGTACAACAAAGGAACAGCCGAAATCAAATATTACAAGGCTCTTATTTACTCGCAACAGGATGACTATTACAATTCTCTTGATAATTTCAACAAATCTCTCAATTTGTTCACCCAACTCAATGATGTTTTGAGTGTTGCCAAAGTGAACAACAGCTTAGGCCTGGTAGAAATAAAACGAGGCAATTATAACAAAGGTCTTCGCCATTCACTTTCAGCTATTGGTATTTTTGAAAGTAGGAATATGAGAGACGAACTCAGCCTCGCTTATAATAACTTAGCTGAAGCTTATTACAACACAAATCAAATTGACAAAGCTTTGGAATTCAATGAGAAGGCTCTACAAGTACGTGAACAATTGCGAGACAGTTCAGGCATTAAGATCTCTACAAAAAATATTGCCGAATTATACGCCTTACGCAATGAACATCGAAAGTCCATCGAGTACTATGAGCGCGTACTTAATATTCTTGATCCTGATAAAGATCAGGAAATGCGTGGTTTAATCTTACCTAATTTAGGTGAACAATATTTGCAATTCAAAGAATATAGAAATGCTACACCGTACCTTCTTGAAGGCCTTGAGTACAACAGAAATACTAATAACAAGAAGGGTATACTAAAATCATTGAACAATATTGCTAATCTCAATATGCAATTGGGCAATTACCGTACAGCAGAATTTCAACTCAATGAAGCCTTTGAACTTACTAAAGAAGTCAATGATGATGATGAATTATTAAAGCACTATTACATCAGGAAGGCCTTAGATTCGACTCGTGGCAACTTTAGACGTGCTTTTAATTGGCAACAACAATATCATAGCCTCAAAAATAAGATCGATAAGGAGCGTGCCGTTCCTGTATTGATCGAGGACCCCCTTTCAACCGAGCCTATTGAGACTGAGACCAACCCAACAATAGATGAAGAAGGCAATCTAGTGGATGACGACAAGGCCTATACCAAAATAAACTTCATCACTTATATCCTAGGTGCTTTAGCTGCAATTTTACTTGTATTGTTCATTATTGTTTTATTGACAAAGAGCAAAAAAGAGCAACGCATTGAGGAATTGGAAAGCAAAAACAAGCAATTTAAACTGGAACTTGATGATAGCGTTGAACACACCAAGCAATTGGAAGAGACCAATCATGTAAAAGATCGATTGTTTTCAATAGTCTCTCATGATCTCAAAGACTCCATAACTTCTATCAAGGCGTTTTTAGATCTCTTAAAAGAAGACAGCATTTCGGAAGAAGAATTTAACGATCTCATACCTGAACTAAGTGACAATGCAGATAATGCTTCTGCCTTATTGCTAAATTTATTGAACTGGTCCAAATCGCAAATGCAAAATCTGGAACCAAAGCCTTCAAGTTTTAACATTCAAGAAGTATTTCAAGAGAAAATGCAACTTATTGAAAAGAAGGTACAGAAAAAACGCGTTGTTATGCTTGACGAGAGTATAAAGGACTTTGTCTATGCCGATCGGAGTATGGTGGAGATCGTAGTACAAAATTTGTTGGCCAATGCGGTTAAATTCTCTAGAATTGGTGATGTTATCACAGTATCCAATAGAGAGCGTAATGGTGATATTCTTATTTGTATTGAAGATACTGGTGTAGGCATCTCTAAAGAAAATCAGGAAAAAATATTTGCATCTGGAGGATTTACAACCAGAGGCACCAGCGATGAAAAAGGTACGGGTCTGGGCCTATCAATTTGCAAGCAATTGGTAGAATTGAATCAAGGTAAAATTTGGGTTGAAAGTGAACTGGGATTAGGAAGTAAGTTTTTTGTTGAACTGCCTAAAGCCAAATCAGATGCTTAATCTTTAGGATTATTGATATCGCTTTTCGATTTTCCATATAATTTATAATACCGCCACGCTGCTATCCCTCCAATAAAAGAAAAAGCAGCTAACATCCAAAACACATGCTGATGCCCAACTATGCCTGGTGAATTTTCTAGCAGGTAACCCATGGCTGGTCCGGCAAAAATATCTGGGGTATACCCAATTAATGAAATAAGTCCTACAGCTGTTCC
>CAYZKX010000101.1:0-4443 GCA_964479055.1 uncultured Flavobacteriaceae bacterium | reverse complement strand
CAATAAAAATGTACCCACTTTAGCCGAATCCACCTGATCATAGAGCATGACATCCTGCGCATATAATGAAAACACATCAGTTATTTTATAACCCACGTAAGCACAAAGTATTATAATCATTAAAAGGCGTACCGATGGCAAGCGTAATACTTCTTTTATTTGTGATATCGTGATTTTATCCAGTACAATTTCCTCTTCGGTCTTCTTATCCATCTTTAAGAACAACCATACCAATACACCAACAGCAGCCACAATTGCCGATGACACTAATATCACTTGGGCAAAAGCTGCTCGACTTTCTTCGTGAGTTAATGCGCTTACCTCTTTGGTTATAAAAAGTGAAAAAATAAGAACACCAAGGGCCCCAAATAATGCGCCAACTAATCCTCTTCCACCATCAAGAAATCCAAATGCCTTGCCTTGAGATGCTGCACCTCCCCAAACACGTGTTGCTTTGATCATGGGAGCCCAAAACAAAAAAATGGTTGTAAATCCCCAATAGCCATAAAGGATCTTTAAGGTAGTATAGCCTGGATATTTGGCATAAAGAAGGCCTCCTAGAGCTGTCATCCAAAGGGCCACGGCAATTAATTTTCGTGGTTGAAATCTATCGGCCAATACACCACCAAATGGATATGATAAAAAGGCAACAATACCATAAACTGAAAAGCACAACCCCAATTGAATATTGTCTAAATTAAATACTTCAAGAACCGTCGGTCTAAATACGCGTGAAAGAACAAAGGGTAGAATAAAAACAGATTCACCAGCTAAAATAACGAGCAGTAAAAAGTACCACGGTAATTTCTTTTGATTCATATTGATTAAAGTAGTAAACTAAAGTAGAATAAATTTTTATCTTTCCTAAAAATTTACATCATGTTTAAAAAAGTTGCTGTTTTATTTAGCCTTTTGTGTATTCTAGTAGCATGCAATCAAGAAAAAAGGGCTCAAAAATTAGAAGCTGAATTGGATGAGTTATTCGCTCTCATGCAAGGATCGTTCAATTCGGAAAAACAGTCTTTGGCCGATTCTTCTTATTTTAATATTTCACTTCATATGTATCCTATATGGGAAGATAAAGGTCGGTTTTTATATGTTGAGCAAGCGATGAATAGTATGCAAGACAGACCATACAGACAAAGAATATATGAAGTAAAACGATTTAATGACAGTACAATAACTTCTAATGTCTATACTATTCCTAATGATTCATTATGGATTGGTAAATGGCAAACACCCGCAAGCTTTGATCAACTCTCCATAGACGATCTTGAATTACGTGAGGGTTGCGGCGTACTATTAAATCGAATTTCTAAAGACCACTACAAAGGTGCCACTGGTAATCAATCATGTGAAAGTACGTTAAGAGGAGCCTCGTATGCGACTAGTGAAGTTGAAATTTGGGCCGATAAAATAATTTCTTGGGATCGCGGCTTTGATGCTAGTGATACCCAAGTTTGGGGTGCTGTTAAAAGTGGTTACATATTTGACAAACTGGATTAATCCTGAGGTAAGAACACCTCAGCCATCATACAACGTGCACTGCCACCACCACAGGCTTCAATGATATTTAATGAACTTGAAACAATCTTATTGTATTTCTCTAAACTCTCAATTTGAGTTTGAGTAAGAGAATCGAACGCCGCCTGACTCATAATTACAAAGGGTTCATTGTCATGACCTCTAACCTGCAGCATATTTCCAGCAAAATGAGTGACCTGATCTTCTGTAATTTCAATTATTTCCTTGTTGTCCTGTTTTAAGTGTTTAATTACATTTTTTCGTTCTTTCCTATCATCAATACTATTCAAACAAATCACAGCATAATGTTCTCCAAGACACATCATCACATTAGTATGATAAATAGGCACACGTTTTTCTTCAACGGTTTGGTTGGCAGTAAATAGCACTGGAGTATATTCGAAATCTTCACAAAACTCAATAAAAAGATCTTCATCGGCTCGAGGTGACAGCGCACAATAGGCTTTTCTATTTACGCGATCTAGCAATAAGCTTCCTGTCCCTTCTAAAAATAAGTTTTCTGATTCAGCGCTGGTATAGTCAATTATATTATTAATAATAAAGCCTTCTTCTTCCAATTGCATAAGAACTTCTTCTCGACGTTCTAATCTTCTATTTTCGGCAAACATAGGATATAATCCAACATTACCATTCTCATGAAAAGAAACCCAATTATTTGGAAAATGAGCATCAGGAGTATCTAATTGATCTTTAGATTGAAATACCACAACATGTACACCAATAGAGCGTAATTTTTCGACAAACTGATCAAATTCATTCCTGGCCATTTTTTGAAGATCCTCCTGAGCGATTTCGTTAAGTACTTTTTGGTAGTAATTATTAACTGCAGTCTGTTCATTGGCGCGAAAACTAGTAGGACGCACCATCAAAATGGTATTAGTTATTTGTTGCATTGTGATTAAAAATGAGTTTCAAAATTAACTTTTTTATTATGAAAAATAGGTCAATAATAGCTTAATTTGCCCCTTCTTAAGTCGTTCATCGAAAATCTAAGTGTTTGATTTGACACCTTTTGTTAAATAAGACCTTTTGAATTATCTTCGAAATTCAATTTAATCTAAATCTATTGATGCGCATAACCGAAAATATTAGAAAATCTATTTTTTGGGCTCTCGATTTTCTTAAAGGAAGTCCAATTAGAGCACATTACAATGAAATTAAGTTTTTAGTTGAGAATCCTCAAGATCCTAAAGCTATTGAGATAAGCCAAAAAAATCTCAAAAGCTTAATAAACCATGCCTCCTCAACCACAGACTTTTACAAGCCTTATCAAGACAAAAGTGACTTACAAGACTTTCCTGTTATTAATAAGACTATAGTGGTGGAAAATTTTGAAGCAGTACGATCTGAAACTTTTAAAAACAAAAAGAACTATAAAGCTTCAACAGGAGGTTCTACGGGTATTCCATTCAAGATATGGCATGACAAAAACAAAAGAAATAGAAATACCGCCGATACTATTTATTTCTCAGAGTTAGCTAACTATGAAATTGGTAGAAAATTAGTTTATTTAAGACTATGGGTAGAAAAATATGATAAAAATCGAATGACGTCTTTGATTCAAAATGTGTTTAAACATGATGTAATGGATTCATCATTTGAAGACATTGAATCTTTATTGACTTCTATTACTGCCAATAGTTCGGCCAAAACAATAATGGGTTATTCTTCATTTCTTGAGCATATGTGTACATATCTAAAACAGGCTGATTTTGATTTGAGTCGTGCCAATGTAACTTCTATTATTTCCATTGCCGAATATTTAGATGAACAAACAAGAAAAGATTTAACAACTTTCTTTAACACTGAAGTTTATAGTCGATATTCCAATCAAGAGAATGGGATAATCGCCCAGCAGACCAAATTGAGACCTAATCAATATTTAATCAATAATGGAAGTTATGTTGTCGAATTATTGCACCCCGATAAAGATGAACCAGCAGAGTTAGGTGCATGGGGACGTATTGTAGTTACCGATTTATTTAATTATTGCATGCCATTACTGAGATATGACACAGGGGACTTAGGGATTGTGGATCAACTTGATAATGGCCAATTGGCAATTAAAGATGTCATTGGACGTAAATTTGATTTAATATACGACACCAACGATCAAGTCATTATTCCGCACATGTTCTATATTATTTGGGAATATAGTGATTGTAAGCAATTTCAATTTGTACAAACTGATAAAGGTAAGTACAAATTCAGATTGAATACTACTCCACATAATACCGACGAAGCTGGTGCAACTGAATTTTTCAAAACTATTCTAGGCGAAGATGCCATCCTAGATTTTGAATACATTGATGAAATACCTCAATTGAGTTCTGGAAAACGTCAAAAAGTTGCGAGCAATTATGTGCCTAACAATTAATCTCTCTTTTTATTTATTAATCTGTAAATAAGAATTGCAGCTCGTTTTGTAAGATCCTCAATAGTATTTAAATTGACCGTTTCTTCAGATGTATGTGCTCCTTTTCCCATGGTACCCAACCCATCCATACAATCGGTAAAGGCCGCCACAAAGGACACATCAGCAGCACCTCGTTTTAAAGGGTCGTAAGCAATAACAGGGTCATAACCCAAATCAACGCTTACTTGGCTTAATTCTTCTAATAAGGCTTCATTACCTTCTGTTGGCGGCATTGCAGGGTAGCTATCTATGAATGTAACTTTAGCAGATGTATTAGGCAGGTTATTAGCAGCTATTTCACGCATTTTACTACGCGCATTTTCTTTTTGTTCCTCAGAAATGAATCGCAAACCACCATCCACTACAACAGTTTGGGAAACAACATTGGTCTTCCCAAAAGCATCACCCTTATTTAGTGTATCGTTATAGTTCACTTGGGTTCCACCTACTATAACGCCTGGATTAAAAGTGAGGTATTTTTC
>CAYZKX010000100.1:0-8463 GCA_964479055.1 uncultured Flavobacteriaceae bacterium | reverse complement strand
ATATACATAATATCCTAGTTGAGTGACTACTGAGAGCTTATTTATAAATAGCTCATGACCAGCAAATACACCTACGCGTTTATAATCGGTTTCAGGATCAACGTTAAATTCAGGAAATGCTACTGATTGAAAGTAGATTAGTTCTTCTAAAAATTTTGAGAAAAAAGCATCAGCACCAAATTGTATGGCACTTTTATAACTTAATCGTTTATCGGCATAGGCCGAAAACACATAAAAAGGGTATTGCCCACTGCCTACAACATCACTTTCATTAATACCACTACGGAAAACAATATTGAACTTGATAGGTTGCGTGAATCGCTCTTCTGCCACTGTATAAATGTAGGTGCTTTCTTCGTCTAACTTATAGTTGATCCCTAAATTGAATGACAGTGTATTAACACTTGTATTAGGTGCCTTAACATTGGCATTAGAATAGTGAATAAAAGAAATACCTGCTTGTAAACCAAACTTGTCTATAAGGTTCTCTTGTTTAAAATTTAACATCGCAAAAGTGCTACTCATTACAGTTGATCCAAAAGCAATATTGGTTGGGTTTTCAACTTTATCATACGAATTGGTAGTGACCCCCAAACCCTGTCCAATTCGAAACATCAAACGCCTGTTAAGCCAATAAAAATTGTAGTGTCCATAAATGGCGTAATTATTCCCTAATACATCGTTTTTGAGGTTTTGATAACTGAATGAAATCCCATAATCGGGATAATTATACTGCTGATGCCATTGCTTTTCACCATGTGTGGTTTTATTCCAACTTAATATCATGCCTTCAGGATGACCTTGAATTAAATGCAAAATGTCATTATTATGCAACGCTATATTGCCCCTTAAATAACTCCAATCTATGGTCCAATTGGTATTGGACTGACTAATACAAACTGAAAATGTTAAGCTAAAAAAAAGGGTAATTGCTCTTTGCATATTGGGCACTAATATAGGGATAAATACAAAGGTGGATTTTATTTATATTTCTTTTCAAGAATATGTCTACGTTAAAAAAATTGTAGTGCCGTAGTCGTAATTTTTGCCTGTAATCAACTGATTCTCTCACAAACAGATCATTACAGGCTTATCATTTTTGAAGGTTCAGATTGGTGTGAAGTTAAGTCCGTATTCATTTTATAAAACTAAACTGAACAAACGTTTTGACTCTACTACATTGAAATACAACTACTACAGACAATCAAGTGATCTCTATGCTCATATGTGCTCGTTGTCAATTTATACCACCAAATTCAAGGCGAAGAAAAAAAGGCGTTAAAACACCTTCGAAGCAATAGCTCTTATATTATCACTTTTACCCATAGAATAGTAATGTAAAACAGGTATTCCTGCCTTTTGCAATTCTATTGATTGTGCTATGCACCACTCAATACCAACCTGACTGGCTTCAGCATTGTCTTTGCATTTAATAAGTTCCATGATGAGGTCATCAGGCAAGTCCACATTGAAACGATGTGGTATCAAGTTAAGTTGTTTTTTAGTTGAAATTGGTTTCAAACCAGGAATTATTGGTACTGTTATACCTTCATCTCTGCATTTCTTTTCAAATTCAAAAAACTTTGAATTGTCAAAGAACATTTGAGTGACGATATAGGACGCTCCTTTTTTAATTTTTTTCTTCAAAAAATGTATGTCACTGTCTAAACTAGGTGCTTCTGCATGTTTCTCTGGATAACCAGCCACGCCTATGCAAAAATTGGTCTCAGATGAATTGAGCAATTCATCATCCAAATATTTTCCCTGATTAAGATCTTTAATTTGCTCAACCAATTGACTTGCATATCTATGACCCTCTTTTTCGGGTCTAAAGTAAGTCTCACTCTTCACAGCATCACCACGTAATGCCATTACATTATTGATATTTAAAAAATCCAGATCTATCAAAAAATTCTCGGTATCCTCTTTAGTAAAGCCTCCACAAAGTATATGTGGAATTGCATCGACTTGATATCTATTTTGAATGGCCGCACATATCCCTACGGTTCCAGGACGCTTTTTTACAACTTGTTTTTTTAGAAGTCCATTTTCAAGTTCTTTATAAATATATTCCTCTCTATGATAGGTGACATCAATAAACGGCGGATTAAATTCCATCAAGGGGTCAATACTGTCAAATATCGACTTCACATGCTGGCCTTTTAATGGCGGTAAAATTTCAAAAGAGAATAAAGACTTTCCATTAGCCTTTGAGATGTGATCAGTTACTTTCATATTATATTAGGTCATAAGAAATGCTATAAACAGTGACAATGCTGTGAGCAACACTATTTGTAACACAAATCTAATTTCTAGCTTAAATTTTTTCATTTGTAATTCAACTTATTATTTGTATAAGAATAGGATCTAAATTCTTCTTAATCGTTAACTTACGTTTTTCAAATTATTAAGAATGTGCCAAATTTGGGTTTAACCATTTTCTTGCGTCTTCGATGTCTATACTTCTTCTTTTACTATAATCTATTAACTGATCTTCCTTTATTTTACCCAAGCCAAAATATTTGGCTTCTTTGTTGGCAAAATAATAACCACTTACGCTAGCTGCGGGCCACATGGCAAGACTTTCAGTCAACTGCACCCCAATAGTCTCATATACGTCTAATAATGACCAAATGGTTTTCTTTTCTAAATGATCAGGGCAAGCCGGATATCCAGGTGCAGGACGAATGCCTTTGTATGCTTCTTTGATTAGCTCATCATTAGAAAGGTTCTCGTTACCAGCATATCCCCAAGTTTTCTTTCTTACATGTTCATGTAAATATTCTGCAAAGGCTTCTGCAAGGCGATCGGCCAGTGCTTTTATCATTATTGCGTTATAATCGTCATTATTTTTTTCGAATTGTTCAGCTAATTCTTGAGTTCCAAATCCAGCGGTCACACAAAAACAACCTATATAATCCTCTCTTCCACTTGTTTTTGGTGCTACAAAATCGGCCAGAGCAATGTTGGGAACACCTTCACGCTTTTTCAATTGCTGCCTGAGTGTTAAAAAAGTTACTGTTGTATCCCCTTTTTGGACCTCAACATCGTCATCATTTATTGAATTGGCTTCGAACAAGCCGTAAACGGCTTTGGCTTTTAGCAATTTGTCACGAAACACTTTCTCTAGCAGTTTTTGAGCATCGTCAAAAAGTTCAGCTGCCTGTTTTCCAACTACTTCATCGTTCAAAATTTCAGGAAACTTTCCGTGCAAATCCCAGCTTCTAAAGAATGGCGTCCAATCAATATAATTCTCAAGTTTTTTCAGGTCCAGGTCTTCAATGTGATGAATCCCCAATTTATTTGGTTCACAAATTTCAGTTTTTGTCCAGTCTATCTCAAATTTATTTTGCCTGGCTTCTGTGATCGTTAAATATTCCTTTTGTTTACTTCTGTTTAAGAATTGCGCTCTGAATTTATCATATTCTTCACGAACCTGTTCCTTATACAACAAATTATCCTCTTTAAGGAGGTTGCCTACAACGGTAACTGCTCGAGAAGCGTCATTAACATGCACTACACTGTTTGAATAATGCGGTGCAATTTTAACTGCTGCATGAGCACGTGATGTGGTAGCACCACCTATTAGAAGAGGTACTTTGAAGTTATCTTTTTCAAGTGCTTTTGAGACATAAACCATTTCATCAAGTGATGGTGTGATCAACCCACTTAAGCCAATTACATCCACATCCTCTTTTTTAGCCACTTCAATGATCTTTTCAGGTGGTACCATTACACCAAGATCTATGATCTCATAGTTGTTGCACCCCAAAACAACACTGACGATATTTTTGCCTATGTCATGAACATCGCCTTTTACAGTCGCCATTAGTATTTTTCCAGCCGACTGTACTGAACCATCTTTTTCGGCTTCAATAAAAGGCTGTAAATAGGCTACTGCTTTCTTCATCACTCTTGCCGACTTCACCACTTGTGGCAGAAACATTTTACCGCTACCAAATAGATCTCCAACAACATTCATACCTTGCATTAAATGACCTTCTATAACCTCAATTGGTTTGGAAACCGACTGTCTAGCTTCTTCAACATCCGTTTCAATATAGGCATCTATACCTTTGACCAAAGCATGGGTAATTCGAGACTGCAGATCGCCATTTCGCCATTCTTGAGCTACTTTTTCATTTTGCTTTTGATTCCCTTTTACTGTTTCTGCAAATTCCAATAAACGTTCAGTAGCATCATCTTTTCTATCTAATAGCACATCTTCCACATGCTCAAGTAATGGTTTTGGAATTTCGTCATAGACCTCGAGCATGGCAGGGTTTACAATACCCATATTCATTCCATTATTAATAGCATGATAAAGAAATGCGGAGTGCATCGCCTCTCGAACGGTATTATTTCCTCTAAATGAGAATGACACATTGCTTACACCGCCTGATACGTTGGCATAAGGTAGATTTTCTCGAATCCACTTTGTGGCGTTAAAAAAATCAACAGCATTCTTGCGATGTTCTTCCATCCCTGTGGCTACTGGAAAAATATTGGGATCAAAAATTATATCCTCAGGTGGAAATTTTACTTTACCTACCAAAATATCGTATGATCTCTTACAAATATCAATGCGTCTTTGATAAGTATCCGCCTGCCCCACTTCATCAAAAGCCATAACAATAACGGCAGCTCCGTAGCGTCTAATTAATTTGGCTTGCCTGATAAATTCAGCTTCACCTTCTTTTAAACTAATGGAATTAACCACACATTTACCTTGTACAACTTGAAGGCCTGCTTCAATGATCTCCCATTTAGAGCTATCGATCATTATAGGAATTTTGGCAATATCTGGCTCTGATGCGATCAAATTTAGAAAGGTTGTCATGGCTTTCACACCATCAAGCATTCCTTCATCCATATTAACATCAAGAATCTGAGCACCGCCTTCCACTTGATGTCTGGCTACATCTAATGCTTCAGCGAACTTTTCTTCTTTGATCAGTCTTAAAAATTTACGAGATCCAGTAACATTGGTACGTTCTCCCACATTAATAAAATTACTTTCGGGAGTAACAACCAGAGGTTCTAGACCTGATAATTTCAAATATCTCTTTTGCATATTAGGCATAAGCTGTTAATACACGGGGTTTATAATTTTTTGTTACTTCAGCAATCGCTTTAATATGTGCTGGGCTTGTTCCACAACAACCTCCTATAATATTTATCAAACCATCCTCCAAGTAATCTTTAATTAGCTCTTGCATTTGTTCAGGTGTTTGGTCGTACTCACCAAAAGCGTTAGGTAAACCTGCATTAGGATGTGCAGAGGTATAAAAGTCTGTAACTCGTGAAAGACGTTGTAAATATGGCTTAAGCTGTTCGGCACCTAATGCACAATTAAATCCAACACTTAACAAAGAAAGATGTGAAATCGATGTCAAAAACGCTTCAACGGTCTGTCCTGACAAGGTTCTACCAGAGGCATCTGTGATGGTTCCTGACACCATTATTGGAACTTTTATTTGACGTTCTTCTTGTACTTCATCAATTGCAAATAGCGCTGCTTTAGCGTTAAGGGTATCGAAAATGGTTTCAACCAACAAAATATCTACACCTCCATCGAGAAGCGCTTCTACTTGCTCTTTGTAAGCAAAGCGCAACTCCTCAAAAGTGACCGCTCTGTACTCTGGTCTGTTAACATCTGGAGACAAGCTAGCTGTTTTATTAGTTGGCCCAATACTCCCGGCAACATATCTCGGTTGTGATGGGTCCACTTTTGTGATCTCACTGGCAACACGTTTAGCAATTTTAGCCGATTCAAAGTTGAGTTCGTAAACAAGATTTTCCATATTGTAGTCGGCCATTGCAATACGCGTTCCTGAGAAGGTATTTGTTTCTACAATATCAGCTCCTGCCTCAAAGTACTTTCTATGAACCTCTTCGATTGCTTGGGGTTGTGTTAAGGACAACAAATCATTATTTCCTTTTAAAGCAACAGGATAATCCTTAAATCGCTCACCACGGAAATCTTCCTCAGTAAAATGGTATTGCTGAAGCATAGTCCCCATGGCACCGTCAAGTACTAATATTCTTTCTTGTAAATCTGCTGCTATACTTTTCATTTTAGTTTTATGTATTTGCAATTCTTAATATATCAGAAATTAGGCCTCTAGCTGTGACTTCCTTGCCAGCTCCTGCACCTTGAATGATCAATGGTTCATCATTATATGTTGAAGAATAAACCTCAAACAACGAATTGGATCCCTTCAACCTACCAATAGCAGAATTTTTGTCTTCCTCGATCAATTTGACTTCTAAAGACCTATCTGCTACTTTCAACTCTGCAACATAGCGCAAAACTTTGTTATGTCCAGCCTTTTCTTTTAAACTTTCAAAAGGTTTATTCAATTCCTTTTTTCTTTGATTAAATTCCTGAATCGTTGTATTACCGTTTAAGTACGAAGGTACTAAAGATTCAATCTCAACTTCTTCTAAATTTAATTGTAGTCCGAGTTCTCTTGCAAGTATTAACAGTTTTCTACCAACATCTTGTCCTGAAAGATCTACTCTCACATCTGGCTCAGTCAACCCTAATCTTGAGGCCTCATTAATAACTTTTGAAAAGCTCAAATCGCTACTAGAAAAGGTATTAAAAATGTAACTCAACGTGCCCGAGAAAACACCCCTGATTTTGTGTATATCATCACCTGAACGATGCAAATTCCTAATGGTTTCTATAACTGGTAAACCTGCACCAACATTGGTCTCATACAAAAATCTCTTGTTGTATTTCTTCAATTTTTCTCGCAGATCTATATAAAAATCAATGGGCAATGTATTTGCTTTTTTATTAGCCGATACGATATCAAATCCATTTTCAATAAGGCTTCTATAATGATTCACAAATTCTGAACTTGCAGTCGCATCTACTGCAATTAAATTATCTAATTTCTTCAGCTTTGTATATCGTATTATATCTTCTATTTTGTAAGGAATGGTAAAGGACTCAAAATCACTTTTCCAAGAATGAGAAACGCTAGTTGAGCTATATAATGCAATTTGTGAGTTAGTAATTACTGGAATTTTAATGGTAATTTTTTCCAGTTCCAAAACTATGGGTTTTGCACGATTAATTTGATTGATCAAAGTACTACCTACTTTTCCAACTCCAAAGATCACAATATTGACGATTTTACTTTTTGGCATATTCCGGAGTTTTTAGTTTTTCTACGGCTAAAAATGCCTGTCTAAGATCAATTATTAAATCATTGGTTTCTTCGATCCCACATGACAATCGTATTAGTGAGTCCTTTATTCCAGATAATAAACGGCGTTCTCGTGGTATAGAAGCATGTGTCATCTGAGCTGGATGACAGAGTAAGCTTTTAACTCCGCCTAAACTCTCTGCAAGTTTAAAACAATCGGTGTGCGTGACAAAAGTGTTGGCTGCATCTTGCGTATTGTTCTTTAAAGTAAATGAAACTACACCACCATAGAGATGGTTTTGCTGTGCTTTGGCAATATTATGATTTTTATGTGTTATTAAACCTGGATAATACACCTCATCAACCGCTTGATGACTCGCTAAAAAAGCAGCGATTGCAAATGCATTTTCACATTGCTTCTCATACCGCAATTTTAAAGTTTCGATTCCTCTAATTGTAAGGAAACAATCCCATGGTCCAAGCACTGCACCTGAAGCATTTTGAATAAATTTGATCTTTTCTGATAATTCCTGTGTTTTGGTTACCACGAGCCCTGCAAGCAAATCTGAATGCCCACCTATATATTTTGTCCCACTGTGAATTACAATGTCAGCACCTAGTTTCAATGGTTGTTGGGCAATGGGACTTGCAAATGTATTATCAACTACTAAATACGCATTAACACTTTTAGCAATTATGCCAATTTTATTGATGTCCGATATCTTTAATGTAGGGTTGGTAGGCGACTCAATCCATATCAACTTTGTTTTACTGCTAATCAAATTGACCACATTTTCCGCATTTGTAGTATCGACATAATGTACTTTCACACCTAATTTCTCATAAACATGTGTAAACAGGCGATATGCGCCACCATAAATATCATCGACAGCAATAATCTCATCACCTGTTGTAAGTATTTTCAATACCGCATCAATGGCGGCTAAACCTGTTGCAAAAGCAAAACCAGAATTTCCGCCTTCAAGTTGAGACACTACATTTTCCAACACCTTTCGTGTTGGGTTATTACTTCTGGCATAATCGTACCCCTTATTCACACCGGGAGCATCTTGAATAAAAGTTGATGTTTGGTACACAGGTACCGAAATAGATCCAGTAAGTGGATCACTGGGAATTGAATGAATAATTTTTGTTGCATTCATTTTTCTAAAATTTTGAGTTAATAAATAATTAATTCAAAAGTCAAATAAGCTCCAATTGAAGCATACCTAATAGAAAAATGTTATAAAGAAATTACGTTATACAGAAAGTAATAACGTTGGGTTATCTACCTAAACATTAG
>CAYZKX010000099.1:0-8505 GCA_964479055.1 uncultured Flavobacteriaceae bacterium | reverse complement strand
TTTCGGATGAATTAAACATGAATTTACCAGTAGATTATATGTTCATTTCTTCAGTAGCACAGCAGGGTCTCTCAGAACTTAAAGACCAACTTTGGCAAATGTTAAATTAATTCTTTATGAAACAATTCCTTAAAAGTGTTGTAGAATTAAACGACAATAAATTAAGTCGTTATTTTGCTTTCTTCATTCAGGCTTTGATTTTGGTCTCGGTGATTACTTTTTCCATGGATACTATTCCTAACTTAAAACCTGAAACTAAAGCCCTATTGGCGGCGATTGAGGTGTTTAGTGTTGTCGTGTTTACTATTGAATATGTGTTGAGAATTTATGTAGCAGATAGAAAATTCAGGTTCATTTTTAGTTTTTTCGGACTAATCGATTTATTGGCCATTTTACCATTTTATCTGTCATTTGGAGTAGATCTACGGTCCTTAAGAGCATTGCGTTTTTTAAGACTGTTCATAGTATTGAAGTTAGTGCGATACAACAAGGCTATGAATCATTTCATTAAGGCAATGAGTACGGCAAGAGAACAAATATTACTCTTTATATTTATTACTATAATTCTTATTTATTTTGCAGCAGTTGGGATCTATTATTTTGAAAATGAGGTTCAACCAGACAAATTCTCTTCAATTTTTGACAGTTTATGGTGGGCAATAATAACGCTAACAACAGTTGGATATGGGGATGTGTTTCCCATTACTGTTGGAGGTAAAGTATTCACATTTATTATTCTCATGTTAGGATTAGGAATTGTAGCCGTTCCAACTGGAATAATTTCGTCAGCTTTAACGAAATCTGTAGATAAAGAGGATTGATTTTTAGGTATTTTTACTTAAAATTTAGGCTATGAAATATTTAAAGTATTTGGTATATGTCTTGGTGATCTCGTCATGTAGCTCAATAAAAGTAAATTATGACTACGACAAGGACATTGATTTCAATGCCTTTAGATCGTATAATTATTATGCCAATTTGGAAACAGGTATGAGTGAATTGGATACTGAACGTTTATTGATTTTACTAGACAGTGCGTTGTATGCTAAAGGATATAAACTGTCCTCAGAACCTGATTTTTATGTTGATATTCAAAGTAGTGATTTTCAAAAAGCAAGTAACAGCTCCGTAGGCATTGGTGTTGGAGGGACAAGTGGTAATGTAGGTGGCGGGATGTCTGTGGGTATACCTTTAGGCCAATCCCAACGTACACGAATTGTTCAAATTGAATTTGTTGACGAAAAGGGGAAGGGCTTATTTTGGCAGGCGATATGTGAATCTAATTACAACCCTAATGCTTTACCCGAGAAAAGGGAAGCTAATTTAAAATCACTTGTGAATAAAGTATTTAGCGCGTATCCACCAAATAGAAAGTAAACAACTTACTGCCTGATTAACTGAAAGGAAAGTAGGATGAAGACGACACAATTTTAATGAGGACATTACTAATCATTTTGTTTTTTCCGTTGACTGTTTTTTCACAGTCTTTATCAGCTGATATCCAATATTTAATACAACAAAAGAAGTATTCTGAAGCTGAACAGATCGCGAAGGAATATCTTGATAAGCATCCTGAAGACCTGAAAATAATAGAGTTGCTAGGAGATTCATATGGACATCAACGCGATTGGGATAATGCCATGTCATATTATAAAAAACTAGTAGAATTGGATCCTAGTAATGCTAATTTTCATTATAAATATGGTGGTGCCTTGGGTATGAAAGCTTTGACCATTAGTAAACTGCAAGCTTTATCATTGTTGAGTGATCTTAAATCATCGTTTTTAAAGGCAGCAGAGCTGGATCCGGAGCATATAGATGCACGATGGGCGTTGGTCGAATTGTATATGCAACTTCCCGGCATTGTTGGAGGGAGCAAAAAGAAATCACTTAAATATGCCAATGAGTTGGAGGCCTTGTCTAAGGTTGATGGCTATTTGGCCAAAGGTTATATTTATGAGTACGATGACGAACCTGTTAAAGCTGAACAATATTATAAAAAGGCTATTGAGATAGGTGGGTCGATTACCTGCTATGATGAACTTTCATCATTCTATGAAAACAACAATCAGCCTAGTCAAGCTATTTCTACATTAGAAGACAGCTATCAAAAACACAATAAAAATGCCCTTCACTATCAAATTGGTAAAGTGTGTGCTGATTATAACATTCAATTAGAAAAAGGAGAACGCTGCCTTAAGAATTACATTAAGAATTATTCGGCAAAAGATGGCGTGCCAATAGAATGGGCATATTTTAGATTAGCTCAAATATATAAGAACAAGGAAGACAAAAAGGAAGCCTTAATTTGGATAGATAAAGCCTTGCATACGCGTGCTGATTTCGAGCAAGCCTTGGAAGAAAGAAAAAAGATACTTCAACTTTAAAATTACATCATAAGTAGTGCATTTCAAGAGGGTTATTTTAGTTAAATAACTCTTAAAAGTTGTACTTTATTTTGAAAATAATAGTAATACTATTAAATTTGCGATCAAAATATAGGAAAATGAGAAATTTACTATCAAATTTTAAAATAGCAGTACCAGAGCAGATCTTTATCAAGGATCCTGAGTCGTCTACATTAGGTAAGCGCATTGTTGAGCACAGCATTCTACTTATTGATGATATAGGATTTGACAGTTTTACGTTTAAAAAATTAGGAGCCATAATTGGATCTAATGAAAGTTCTATATATCGCTATTTTGAAAACAAGCATAAACTCTTGGTCTATTTATCGTCTTGGTATTGGTCATGGATTGAGTACCAATTAGTTATTGAGACATATAGTATTTCTGATGCCAAATTACAATTGGAGAAAGCGATAGATATCGTAACAAGAACAGTTAAAGAAGATTCTAAATTCACGCATATTAATGAGGTTATTCTCAATAGAATTATTATCAATGAGAATTCTAAATCTTATCTAACAAAAGAAGTCGATATTGAGAACAAAGAAGGATATTTTGTAGTCTATAAGCGGTTAATTACTCGCTTAAGAGATATGATTCTCAATATTAACCCCAAATACCAATATGCTTCAAGTATGGCAAGTACAATTATTGAGGCTGGTTTACACCAACATTTTTTAAAAGACCATTTTCAATCAATTACCGATTGCAATGAACAACAATCTCCCTCTAAATTTTTGAAGCAATTAACCCTAAAAGCGATCTCCTAGCAACCATGAAAAAGAAAAATTTAACACCATTGCAGCGATTCATAGGATTGCTGCAATTAGAGCGACGTGATATATTGCAAGTGTTTTATTACGCCATATTTGCTGGCTTAGTGGCCTTGACTTTACCTCTAGGTATACAGGCAATCATTAATCTAATTCAGGGTGCGCAGATAACCACTTCATGGATTGTATTGGTTGTACTAGTGACTATTGGTGTAGGGTTTACTGGTGTGTTACAACTCATGCAATTACGAATAATTGAGTCGATCCAGCAGCGTATTTTTACACGAGCCTCATTTGAGTTTACATATCGGTTTCCAAAGATTCAAATGAAGGAATTGCGCAATTATTATCCGCCTGAGTTGGCCAATCGTTTTTTTGATACCATAAATGTTCAGAAAGGACTGGCGAAGATATTGGTGGATATTCCTGCGGCCATGTTGCAAATTATTTTTGCCTTGATCTTATTATCTTTTTACCATCCGTTTTTTATCGTCTTTGGCGTATTACTATTGCTTCTTATATATGTGGTATTCAAATTTACTGCTCAGAAAGGGATGATCTCAAGTCTTGAGGAGTCCAAGAACAAATATTTGGTTGCCCATTGGATCCAAGAAGTTGCACGTGCTGTCACGAGTTTCAAATTATCAGGAAATACAAACCTTGCCTTGACTAAGAATGATGAATTGGTAACCAGATATCTGGATGCTAGAGAAAGTCATTTTAAGGTTTTAGTTCTGCAGTTTATTCATATGATAGGTTTTAAAGTGATAGTTACCGCAGGATTGTTGATAATTGGTGGCGCGTTGGTTCTTAGTCAAGAAATGAATATTGGTCAGTTTGTTGCCGCTGAGATAATCATTCTTTTGGTAATAAACTCCGTTGAAAAGCTAATATTAGGACTGGAATCATTTTATGATGTACTGACTTCACTTCAAAAAATAGGTGAAGTGGTTGATAAGGATCTTGAAATTCAAGAAGGCGACCAGGTTGATCTGGGCAATGATTTTACAATTGAGTTGGATGATGTAACATATAATGTTGATGATAGAGAAAAACCGATATTGGAGAATATCAACCTGAAAATTACAAACTCTTCAAGAATATTGATTCAAGGAAAAAGTGGTTCAGGTAAATCTAGTTTATTGCGTTTAATAGCGGGTGTCATTAAGCCAAGTTCGGGACATTTGTTTATTAACAATAATGCGATTACAAGTGTCCAACTCAATCATTATCGCGCACAAATTGGAATGTCATTATCCAACGAAACGCCTTTTGAGGGAACAATTAGAGAAAATATAACATTTGGCACTAATAATATTAGTGATGAAGATATATATCAGGCGCTAGATAAGGTAGGACTGTCCGAATTCATAAAGGAGCAGCCACAAGGTCTTAGTACGGTCTTGTATCCTGAAGGAAAGCGCATGTCATTTTCGTTAGCCAAAAAACTGGTTCTGGCAAGAGCCATAGTGGTCAAGCCAAAAATATTGATTCTAGAAGATCCTCTTGATCATTTTGAAACTGAAGAGGTTGCCAATATCATGGATTTTTTGACATCGCAAGAAAATCCTTGGGCATTACTTGTGGTTAGTGTGAATGAGCGTTGGAAACAAAAGTGTTCAAACCAAATCACACTTAAAAAAGGCCGTCTTGTTTAATACAATAAAGTAAAGCTATGTTAAACATTTCACATAATAAACTAAATAGAAAAGTAAGTCTTTCTAACTATAGGTCCATACAAAAAGTAACACATAAGACCTACTATAAATATTTCAATAGGTTCTTACTGGGCGCTGCCATTTTTGTATTCATTGTGTTGTTTTTTCCATGGACGCAAAATATTTCGGGTATTGGTCGCGTGACTACACTTAAACCAGATCAGCGACCGCAAACCGTGCAATCACCTATTCCTGGACGTATTGAAACGTGGTTTGTAAAAGAAGGCGATTTTGTAAAAAAAGGAGATACAATTCTAGAGATTTCCGAAGTCAAAAGCGACTATTTTGATCCTAATTTGGTAAAAAGAACAGGAGACCAGATCAAGGCAAAGTCATCATCCGTTCAATCTTATACCGAAAAAGTAAAGGCCCTTGAGCGGCAAATAAATGCCTTGCAATCAGAACGCGGCCTCAAGCTAGAGCAAGCACGAAATATGCTTGAACAAGCACGGCTAAAAGTACGAAGTGACAGTATCGATCTTGAAGCAGCAAAAACTAATATGGCTATTGCCGAACTACAATATAATCGCACTGTGAAATTGCAGGAGGAAGGGTTAAAGGCCACTCGGGAAGTAGAAGATAAACGACTAAAATATCAGGAGGCTAGAGCTAAGGAGATTTCACAGGAAAATAAATATTTGGCAAGTCAGAATGAACTTATTAATGCCGAAGTTGAGATTTCAAGAATAAGTACCTCATACGAAGATAAAATCGCAAAGGCACAAAGCGATTTATATACCGCACAATCCAGTCAATTTGATACAGAGGCGCAAGTGAGTAAACTGGAGAATCAGTTTTCAAATTATGAATTACGTAATAAACTGCGATATGTTACGGCACCACAAAATGGTTTTATAAATAAAGCATTGATGAGTGGCATTGGCGAAACCTTTAAAGAGGGTGAAAAATTAGTGAGTATCATGCCGGCTCAATATGATCTGGCAGTAGAGACCTATGTCGAACCAATAGATCTTCCATTGTTGCATCCAGGTGAAAAAGTACGTATTCAGTTTGATGGTTGGCCAGCCATAGTGTTTAGCGGATGGCCAAACGTATCCTATGGTACATATGGCGGAAAGGTTGTAGCTATTGAGAATTTTATAAGCGATAACAACAAATATCGTGTATTAATTGCACCTGATGAGGATGATCATGATTGGCCAGAGGCCATTCGAATTGGTTCAGGGGCTTATACAATGGCACTATTGAATGATGTACCAATATGGTTTGAACTTTGGCGAAAGCTAAACGGTTTTCCACCAAACTATTATCAACCAACTAGTGAGACTATAACAGCGAATGACAAAAAATGAAGACTGCATTATACATATTTTGTTTTATGATTGTTGGACTGTCCTTTGGACAGGACAGCCTAACAGAAACTTTAACCTTTGACAGTTATTTGGCTTTGGTTAAGGCCAATCATCCAGTTGTCAAACAAGCACAATTGGTTATTGACCAAAGTCAGGCAAATGTACTTCGTTCACGCGGTGCCTTTGATCCTAGATTGGAAGTTGATTATGATAGAAAGAAGTTTAAAGATGTAGAATATTATGACAAGTTAAATGCCACGTTTAAAATACCAACTTGGTTTGGTGTGGAACTAAAAGGCGATTTTGAACAAGCTACAGGCGATTTCTTAAATCCTGAGAATGTATTACCACAAGATGGATTATATAGTGCAGGTGTTTCTTTTTCAGTGGCACAAGGTTTATTGATCAATGAGCGAATGGCCGCTTTAAAGCAAGCAAGGTTTTTCGAAAAACAAGCACAGGCAGATCGGGATATATTAGTGAATACCGTTTTGTATGAAGCGTCATTGGCGTATTTTAAGTGGCTGCAATCTTATAATGAAGTAGCGGTTTACGCCAATTTTTTAACGAATGCAGATTTTAGATTTAAAGGCATTAAGCAAAGTGTTGAAGTAGGTGATAGAGCTCCAATTGATTCCATAGAAGCCCGTATTGTTGTAAATGATAGAAAGCTAAAACACGAGCAAGCCAAAGTGAAATACATGAAGGCAGGCTTGAGTCTGTCAAATTTTTTATGGTTAGGCGATAATATTCCTGTAGAATTACAAGAAAATGTTATTCCTGATATCGCAAGTAATTTGGTGGTAGACACGGCTCTAGGGATTTCTGAATTACAACAGACTAATTTTGATCTGGAAATGCACCCGAAACTGCAATCATTGAATTATAAATATCAAGGGCTGGAGGTTGACCGCAGATTAAAAGCTAACAAACTACTACCACAGATTGATTTGGAGTACAATTTCTTATCAGAGAATATTAATTCTGCAAACAATTTCAATACGGCCAACTATAAAAGCGGGTTGAGTGTAAGATTTCCAATATTTTTAAGAAAAGAACGCGGCGATCTTAAATTAGCTAAAATCAAAATACAGGATACCAAATTTGAAATTAGCTCCACCGAGTTGAGTTTGACTAATAAAATTGATGCTATACGTCAAGAACTCAATTCGTTTCAATTACAGAATGATCTTTTAAATACCATAGTCAGTGATTATGATCAATTACTAAGAGCTGAGGACCGCAAATTTGCTGTTGGTGAGAGTTCAGTTTTTTTAGTTAATAGTCGTGAAACTAAACTTATAGAAGCACAACTAAAGGCCATAGCTTTGCAAAACAGTATATTGTCAACCAAAGCAAAATTGTTTAATGTACTTGCTATCAATCCATCTTTGTAGTCTAAAACATGGGCTAATTTTTTGATATATTTACGCCTTATTAGTTTTATTAATGAAGGTACACTTTATTGCTATTGGTGGCGCAGCCATGCATAATTTGGCTATTGCTTTGCATCACAAAGGTTATACTGTAACTGGAAGTGATGATACCATATATGATCCATCAAAATCACGTTTAGAAAAAAGAGGATTGCTACCACATAATTTTGGTTGGTTTCCTAAAAAGATAACCGAAGACCTCGATGCTATTGTTTTAGGTATGCATGCCAAAGCCGATAATCCGGAGTTGTTACAAGCACAAAAATTAGGACTTAAAATTTATAGCTATCCTGAATTTTTATACGAACAATCCAAAGATAAAACGCGAGTGGTTATTGGAGGTAGTCATGGCAAAACCACTATCACATCAATGATATTGCATGTACTTCATTATCACAATGTGGACGTGGATTTCATGGTAGGCGCTCAACTAGAAGGTTTTGATGTAATGGTAAAACTCACTAAAGACAATGATTTTATTGTTCTTGAGGGGGATGAGTATTTGAGTTCTCCTATTGATCGTCGACCTAAATTTCATTTATACAAACCCAATATAGCATTGCTAAGTGGTATTGCATGGGACCACATTAATGTATTTCCATCTTTTGAGAATTATGTAGAACAATTCAAAATATTTGTAGACAGTATTGTTGAAGGGGGAAGCATAAATTATAATGAAGAAGACATCAAAGTGAATCAGGTCGTTGAATCGTCCGAAAATACCATCCGAAAATTACCTTATCGAACTCCTGAGTATAATGTTGTAAATGGACAAACTTTTCTTGAAACAAATGAAGGTTCGTTACCAATTGAAATATTTGGACAACATAACCTCAATAATTTGGCTGGGGCCAAAT
>CAYZKX010000098.1:0-8531 GCA_964479055.1 uncultured Flavobacteriaceae bacterium | reverse complement strand
ACATTCAATCGGAAGTATCACAAGAAATTGCCGATGAATTAGAGTTAAATCTAACAGAAACTGAAGAAGAGAGTATTGCTCAAATCCCAGCTCATAATATTGAAGCCTACAAGTTATTCCTTCAAGGCCGTCAAGAAGCCGATAAGCGCAATGGTTCAAGTATCCAAAAAAGTATTGAACTTTATCAAAAAGCACTAGAGATCGATCCAAACTATGCTGAGGCCTATGCTGAAATTGCACATTCCACTTATTTACTCACCTATTATGGAATGATGGATCACATAGAAGCGGGAAAAGTAGCACGCCAATATCTTGAAAAAGCTGAAGCCATTGAAAGTAATATCGCAAGAATCTATTCTGTGCGTGGATTGATATATAATATTGAAGGTAAATTTGATCTTGCCAAAGCAGAATTTAATAAGGCCATTGACTTATCTCCAAACGATCTGACAGCACGGCATCAATATGCGACACTGCATTATTATACGCAGGAGTATGACAAGCAATTGGAACAAGCCGAAATAGCTTATAGTCTTGATCCACTTTCGTTTGTGACAGCCAATAGTTATTTTACTGCACTATTGACCAATAAGAAGTTTGATGAAGCCGAAATTCTAATGCAAAAAATTGAGGCCGATGGCATTGAGAACAATCAAGTGTTAATACATAGAAATTATTTCAGACTTTACATGGACCTACGTAATTATGAAAAGTGCATTGAACATTTAGAGAAAATTGTTGATAAGCACGATATTTTTACTCGATTTTTAGGTTATTGCTATGCTAAAGTTGGTGACACATTACGAGCCAAACAGATGATAAAGGATATCTACGAACGTGCCCCAGAAGACTATAGAAGTCATCAATTGTCGGTAGTGTATGCAGGTTTGGATATGAAAGACAGCGCCTTATTTCATTTAGACACCATTAGAAATAAGCGTATAGATCTTATCATGCGTGATCGAGGCACATTTTTTACCGATCTAGAGAGTGACCCACGATTCCTTGAAATAATGGAAGCTCAGGGATTGGAAGGAGCTATAGGCCATTAGTTTGTCTACGTTGTTTTGCTTGTCAACTCAGTCTTTTAGATTAACGCCGAAAAAATAGTAGTTTACCTCCTATAGGAGAATTAAATTTTGGTACCATAATTACCTTTAATAATTTAATAAATAGAGTGTAACATTTTATAAAAAGTTGCGTCAAATAAGTATCAATCAAAATTGTAAAAATGAGACGCGATAATCAATTAATAGTTTTAACACATTTAAGTCAATTAGTTACTTTAGTAATAGGCTTTGGCAGTTTGTTGCTACCTTTAATATTATGGTTGACAAACAAGGATAAAGTTTATGCCATGGATGAGCATGGAAAGAAGATCATCAATTTTCAAATTAGTTTGATCATCTATATGTTATTGTGTATTCCGTTAATCTTGCTTTTAGGTCTAGGCATTGTTGGTTTTGTTGTTTTAGGAATCATTTCTATCATATTCCCAATTGTGAATGCCATTAAAGCCAGTCATGGAGAAACACCATCTTACCCATTTTCACTAAATATTATACAGTGAAGATAAGGTGAGGTAACCTAATAATTAAAATATTCAGTTATCTCTTAGTTTTATTAGTTAGTTTAGTAGAGATAATACTTAAAACGCTCAATCTAAATATGGTGGATTGAGCGTTTTTTACATATTAGTTGATTAGTGTTGTTTAAGAATTCAGCATAACAGGCATGACCAGCATTGTAATAGTTTCTCCTTCGTCTAGTCCATCAACAGGAGTCAAGATGCCAGCTCGGTTTGGTAGACTCATTTCTAGCATGACCTCATCAGATCCAAGATTATTAAGCATTTCGGTTAAAAAGCGAGAATTGAAACCAATTTGCATATCGTCACCTTGATAATCACAAGTTAAGCGCTCCTCGGCTTTGTTACTGTAATCTATGTCTTCAGCAGAAATATTGAGCTCAGCACCAGCTACTTTCAATCTGATTTGATGAGTTGTCTTATTTGAAAATATAGAAACGCGTTTTACGGAATTCAGAAATTGCGTTCTATCAATTGTTAGTTTATTTGGGTTTTCCTTAGGGATTACCGCTTCATAATTAGGATATTTTCCATCGATCAAACGGCAAACCAATTCCATATTATCAAAAGCAAATTTGGCGTTAGATTCGTTATATTCAATCAGTACATCGTCCTCCATGCCAGCCAAAATCCCTTTTAATAAATTCAATGGCTTTTTTGGCATAATAAATTCGGCAACGTCATTGGCGTTAACATCACTACGTGTATACTTTACTAATTTATGTGCATCAGTAGAAACAAAAGTGAGGTTATCCTGTGATAATTGAAAAAATACGCCACTCATTACGGGGCGTAGATCGTCATTTCCTGCTGCAAAAATAGTTTTACTAATTGCAGTTGCCAAGATATCACCTTGAACATTAGTTGCACTTGGGTTGTCCAATGAAACCGCTTTAGGAAATTCATCGCCATTGGCATAAGCAACAGCGTACTTACCATGATTTGAACTAATTTCAACGGTATTGTTCTCTTCTACTACAAAGGTCAAAGGTTGTTCAGGAAAGGTTTTTAATGTATCCAATAAAAGACGTGCAGGAACAGCTATATTTCCGTCATTATCACTTTCTACTTCCAGAGTAGCCGACATCGTGGTTTCGAGATCACTTGCCGATACAGTTAATTTTGTCCCATTTAATTCGAATAGAAAATTATCAAGAATAGGCAAGGTGTTTGAGTTGTTGATCACACCACCTAAAACTTGTAATTGCTTTAATAATTCTCCACTTGATACTATAAATTTCATGTGTAAGATGTTCTTTTTAATTCGTGAAATCAGTGACTACAAATATATCCTATTGATACTAATAATAGAAACAAACTTATTAACATTTAGGCAGCATATTTCCTGCGCCTCATATAATTGAATATTACTCCAAATAGGCCTAATATAATTAATGGTACGATTAAATTGATAAGTTGCCATTTGGTTTTTTCTGTAGCTATTTTTTCCTGATCCAAGAAGGCGACCGACACGTCTTTAGATCGTATATTGATTAATCCTGTATCGTCCAGTAAATAGTTCACCGTATTTAAGAGAAATTCCTTGTTGCCATAGAGTTGTCCACTAAAACGATCAAATCCAAGTTCTAATGGACCATTTCTTCCAATGTCATTTTTGATAATATCACCATCTGCGATGACCACCATTTTTGTTGGTACGCTAGTGTTGATTGGGTTTGCAATATCAAGCGGTTTAATTCTATTATTATATACACTGGTGAATTCACCTTCCATTAAAACGCCTAAAGATTGCCGTCCTTTAGAATATTGCTCAGGGACAGGTTCTTTGGCAGCCATAGAAAGGTCGATCTCACGCGGTAGTCCGTCAATCTTTGTGAGCTCTGAGCTTTGTAGCAAAATGGTTTTGGTAATGTTATTCTTTAAGGTGTCTATTTGATTGGCGTAGTCTAACTTTATTAAGTTGAGATTTTTGGTGATAGGATGTGCGCTTTCTGAAGTATTGACCAATGGTGAATAGAACCATGGCATTTGAGTAAATTGTGCCTGACTGCCATCACCTGTGGCAATTGGAATAGGAGCAGAGTAGAGGTCGTTCACCAAAACAGGATTGATGCGAATGCCGTATTTAAAGAAAAAATCGGTTAAATTCAAATCGCGTGGTACGGCAATTGCACGCCCTTGATTACTATATAAACTATCGATGTCCATGGCGACAGCATCAATTAACCAAAGGCTTTTACCACCTTGCATGGTATATTGATCCACCACATATTTTTCTTCATCAGTAAATGCCTCGGTTGGTTTGGCCGATATAATAAGATCAAATTCATTGAGTTTGTTCAACGTCTCATTGGCATTGGTGGCGACACTGTCCAAGGTAAAAGGTGCTATAAAATAGTAATCACGCAATGTGGTTACAAAATCAGCAATATTGCCATTAGGCAATTCACCATTACCCTGTAACACTGCTATTTTTCTTTTTTTAGGGTATAAGAGCTTACTAAAACCATCAATAAATGCGTACTCCAAGTGCTGTACCGAATTGGTAACTAATTCTTGTTGTGTGGCACCTATCTTATTCTTAATAAGAGGGATCTTAACCGTCACGCCTTCATAACTAGCTAAGGCCCATGGAAAAACAACTTCCTGCCGTGCCCTTCCGCTTTCTTGTACACTAACCTGCATTGGTGTTAAACCTCTTTGGGCCAACTGCTGTATATTTTGTTCACGTGAAGCTTCGTCTTCCAACGGATCAATAAAGGTGTATTTAATATTACTATTTATTGATGTGAATTCTTCAAGCAGTTGTTTGGTCTCAACCTGAAGTCTTCTAAACTCCGATGTAAAATCTTTGCCTTCTAGAAAAACGTCTATTATCAAAGGCATTTGAGTATCTTCTATTACTTTTTCTGAAGCTGTGTTCAATGTGTAACGATGGTCTTCGGTCAAGTCGAGTCTGCCATGAACTTTTGATGTGACCAAATTGAGGGCAATTAGCGCAACCAATAAAACTAAAGGTTTCATTATTCCCGTATTCTTGGTTCTAATGTGATGCCGAGTGAGACCAATAAAAAATATGCAAATACTCAAAAAGTAAACAATATCACGTATGTCCAGAACACCTCTGCTCATACTTTCATAGTGCGCACTCATACCTATTAGCTCAATACTTGTACTCGATAAAAAATCGGCAAGGCCATCAAATCCTATATATAGGAAGAAACATAAAAAAACAGCGATAATGAATGCTACAATTTGATTGTCTGATAAAGTAGAAGCAAAGACACCGATAGCGCAATAAGCAGCTGCAAGAAATAATAGGCCCAAATAGGAACCTATACAGCCACCTACATCCAAATTACCAATAGGATCTCCCAATTGATGTACTGTAATTACATATAAAAGTGAAGGAATTAGTGCTAAAACAATAAGGAAAAGAGCACCAAAATATTTGCCGAGTACTATATTAAGATGACTAATAGGTTTAGTCATCAATAGCTCTAAGGTACCTTGTTTCTTTTCATCCGAAAAACTGCGCATGGTCACCGCAGGAATGAGGAATAACAGTATCCAAGGTGCAAGAAAAAAGAAAGATGACAGATCAGCGAACCCATAATCAAGAATATTGAAATCACCTTTGAAAAACCAAAGGAAAAGACCATTAATGATCAAGAAAATTCCAACCACAAGGTAGCCTATTGGTGAGGCGAAGAAGCTACTTATTTCCTTACTAAATAGGGCGCGCATTAGGGTAAACTTACTATTTTATCCACACTCCAGGCGTATGGCTTTGCATTAAACAATGGTTTGGTTTTAGACCAAACGGTTTTAAATAGATCTGATTGTCTATAAATTTCCAAATCTTCAGGGTTTTGCCAAAAGCTATAGGTGAAAAACACATTGGACTCTTGTTGATCCTGATATAATTCTAAAAACTGACAACCGGGAAAATTTCTGATACTGTTTTTATGATGTTCAAAATTAGACAAGAATGTATCAATTGCATTCATTTCAAAACTCATTTTTACAATTCTTACTAACATATAATTTACTTTAAGAAACTGACTGTTATGGTATCTCTCATATTTAATCCTAATAAAGCCGAAGCACCACCACTGCCTTCATTACTGCCTCTATACAAAGCGATCTCAAGATAGTCTGACGAATTGAAAACTACTAGGCCTTTGCCTTCGTCATTACGCTTTTCTTGCGGCATATCATAATTGACAATATCACTGTACTTATTGTATATCGTTTTAAATTTATGATTGCGTGCTGCAATCTCAAAAGCCCTTCCTTTTTGAGTATTCTCAAAAAACTTTCGTCTAATATTGGTAACGATATTTCCGTAATTATCTATATAGATCACATTACCTATAATTTGAGTTTTATCGTCATTAACAAAAGGTAAAATGTGTTTGATTGGTTTTATGTCTGCTATTCCTTTACCTATGACATCTAGTGTTCCCCCTCGAGCAATATGGCAGGCTACTTTAACAAATACATCTAGCACAGGAAAACTGGTTTCGATCTTGTCATGGATATTGATCTCCACGATACGCTCTGGCACGATCTCGGCACATATCATACTCATAATTCCATTGTTGGCACAAATAAAATAGTGGTCGTCCAATTTTATAGCAATATGTTTGTTTTCTTGATTCAGTTCAGAATCTATCCCTATAATATGAATAGTGCCCTTAGGAAAACTGCTGTAAGCATTCTGAATGATATAAGCAGCCTCAGGAATATTAAATGGAGAAACCGAATGTGAAATATCAACAATACGTACTTCGGGAAGTTCACTGTAAATCGCTCCTTTTATGGCGCCAGCAAAGTGATCTTTCTCACCAAAATCGGTTGTTAAGGTAATGATCGCCATTGACAAATTGTTGATATTTTTTTTAAGATGTTTGCTACAAAAATGTGTATTTTTGAGCTTTACAAACCTACATATTTTTATTATTAAAATTGACTGCTTTTGAATGAACTTATTATTGAGCTTGAAGAGATAGCTCCAAAAGATTTTTTTGGTGCTCAGAATGCCAACATAGAACTACTCAAAAAATACTTCCCAAAATTAAAAATAGTCGCAAGAGGCAATAAAATAAAAGCATATGGCGATGAAGAAATGCTCGAAGAATTTGATCGGCGTTTAATGATGCTGATGGAGCAATTCGCCAAATTTAATAAGCTGGATGAAAATAGCATTGAGCGCGTATTAACCAGCCGAACTAGTGACGATTATGATACTACCGATGCCAGTGATCAAGTTTTGGTGCATGGCGTTGGCGGTCGATTGATAAAAGCCCAGACCGTTAATCAGCGCAGGTTGGTGGAGAGCATGCGCAAAAATGATATGGTATTTGCCATTGGACCTGCCGGAACGGGTAAAACGTATACAGGTGTGGCTTTAGCTGTGCAGGCTCTAAAAAATAAGGAAGTGAAGCGAATCATTCTCACACGTCCAGCAGTTGAAGCAGGTGAAAACTTAGGTTTTCTGCCTGGCGACCTCAAAGAAAAGCTCGACCCTTATATGCAACCACTTTATGATGCTTTGAGAGATATGATTCCTCATGAAAAATTGGACGGTTATATTGAAAAAGGAGTCATTCAAATTGCACCTCTAGCCTTTATGCGTGGTCGAACTCTAGATAATGCATTTGTGATATTGGACGAGGGTCAAAACACCACGCACTCCCAGATGAAGATGTTTCTCACTCGAATGGGTAAGAACGCCAAATTTCTTCTAACTGGAGACCCTGGGCAAATCGACTTACCAAGACGGACCATCTCTGGACTCAAGGAAGCATTGCTCATATTACGTGACGTTAAAGGTGTTGGTATTATTCACCTAGATGATAAAGATGTGATTCGCCATAAACTGGTGAAGAAGATCATTGAAGCTTATAAAAATATTGAGAATCGTAATTAGCGTTATGAATACTACTATTACCGATACCAATTTTAATTTTCCAGGTCAAAAAAAAGTATACAAAGGAAAAGTTCGTGAAGTCTATACCATAGCAAATGATCTATTGGTAATGATCGCGACTGACCGTCTTTCGGCTTTTGATGTCGTAATGCCCAAAGGTATACCATTCAAAGGTCAAATTTTAAATCAGATTGCCACAAAAATGATGAAGGCAACCGAAGATCTGGTTCCTAATTGGCTGTTGGCTACACCAGATCCTAATGTTGCAGTTGGTCACCTGTGTGACCCTTTTAAAGTGGAGATGGTAATTCGTGGATATCTATCTGGTCACGCAGCACGGGAATACAAAGCTGGGAAGCGGCTGTTGTGTGGTGTACCAATGCCTGAAGGAATGAAAGAAAATGATGCCTTTCCTGAACCTATTATTACACCTGCAACTAAAGCCGAAAAAGGTGATCATGACGAAGATATTTCCAGAGAAGATATTTTGAAAAGAGGCATTGTTGGCGAAGCCGATTATTTGATCTTAGAAGACTATACCAGAAAGTTATTTAAACGTGGTACAGAGATCGCCGCTGAACGTGGTTTGATTTTGGTAGACACCAAATATGAATTTGGAAAGACCAAAGATGGTCGTATCGTACTAATTGATGAAATCCACACACCAGATTCGTCTCGATATTTTTATACCGATGGTTATACAGCACGTCAACAGTGTGGTGAACCTCAAAAGCAGCTATCTAAAGAATTTGTTAGGCAGTGGCTTATTACTAACGGTTTTCAAGGACTGGAAGGGCAGGAGGTACCTGAAATGAGCGATACCTATATTACATCAGTAAGTGAACGGTATATTGAGCTCTATGAGAATATAACGGGTGAAACCTTCATCAAGGCTGATGTCTCAGATATTCAGAATCGGATAAATAATAATGTCCTCAATTATCTCAGTTCTAATTAAACCTTGCTTGGAAGTGTTCCAAATTTTTCTTTAAAGCTTTTAGTAAAATAAGACAAGTTGGAATATCCTACTGAGTAAGCAATTTCTGA
>CAYZKX010000097.1:6404-8568 GCA_964479055.1 uncultured Flavobacteriaceae bacterium | reverse complement strand
GTCAAACATGTAAGTTCATTTCTTCAAAAATAAAAAACCACATCCAAAGATGTGGATTTACAAATGGCTTTAGTGATCACTTTCCAGTTTACGTACAGGTAATAAAAGAAGTGGAATAAAAAAAGCGATCATCAGATCGCTTTTTTTATAGCCTTGGCCATGTATCCCATGGTATTCTTGATAGTAAAAGGACAATAGCAATAAGATACATAAGTAAAATAGTTTTAAATTTTGCAGCCGATGTTTCTTTCTTTTTATGCTTTGAAAATCCTACTGTTATTAAAACGATGGCTAGAATATTAACCAAAGGATGCTCGACTAAATAAAGTCGGGCAGTGGCATTTTTCATTACCTCACCGCCCAGTTCTCCCCACAATTCAAACATTGGAGAAACAAAATAAAGGACCAGTCCAATTAATAATTGTAAATGCGAAAAAACAAGAGCAAATAAGAAAATTCGTAAATCCTTATCTGTGTAATCCTTGTTCTGTACGCGTTTGATTAAGGCATTAATAACGGCTACTACTAAAATGAGAATTACAAAATATGCCCAATAGGAATGCAAGTTTTTGATTGTGTTGTACATAATATGCTAGTTAGTTTAAGCAAAAATAGCGATTAATAATTATAAAAAAACCTCTTCCATTTAAAGAAGAGGTTTTTATATTATAAATAAGATTTACTCTTAGAATCTGTACTTAATTGAAGCATTGTAAGTTACACCGTTAGTGTTGAAGAATCCAAATCGATCAGATCCTTGTACTCTAACCTCATCAAATACATTGTAAACATTGGCGTTGAAACTTAAGTCCTGACCACCTAATTGGAAATTATATGCTAAACCAAGATCTGTTAAAGAGAAAGGCTTAACTCTTCCAATATTTTCTGTAGGATTATTATCATTATTTAAATAATGATTTGCATAATAATTGATATTACCATAAACAGTAAGACCATCAGTTACACGAGCACGAGCTCCAAGACCAGTTGTAAACTGAGGTGCTGTTGTAATCTTAACACCATCAACATTAATTCCTTCAACAGAAGATATTAGTTCACCTGTGTCATCGTTAAAAGTATCAACAGTTATTGTACCTCTTCTTTCCCAGCTACCACCAGAAATATATCCTGTTATGCTCACTGCATTACTTACGCGATATTGTAGATCCAATTCTACACCTTTGTGCACTTGTCTAATACCTCTTTCAAATATAGTTAGGTTGATATCATCAGAATCATCATCTGGTGTTCCATTATCATCTACATCAAAATCAGATTCTACTCTATTATCCCAATCTGTGTGGTAGAAATTAAAACTAGCTCTAAAATCACCACTTTCGAAATTGTATCCTAATTCTAACCCAGTAATTTCTTCATTATCTACTTCAGGATTATCAAATATTTCATTCGAATCTCTCACATTCTTAAAAATATTATCTAAGAATGGCTGACGTGAATAGAAACCTGCATTTCCAAAGAAGGTATGATTATCTCCTATTCTGTAAGAAGCACCACCTTTTACATTATAACCAAACTTGTCTAGTTTTTCAGATTTGCCTGGATCATCAAATCGTCCTTCTCTTTGATAAGACTGGTTTGATATAGATCCTTGGAAGAATGCAGAGAATTTTTCAGTAGCATATTCAAGCTGCGTAAACGCTCCGTAATAGTTAATATCTTCAGAATAATCGTAATCAATACGATCACCTTCATCTGCAAAATCAAATAATGAAGCCCAAGGTGTTGGATCAAAGTTTTCGGTTACTGTAGCACCATCTGGTCTGTCATTAGCCCATCCCGTTAAACCATAAAAATCAGCTACCTGTCTAAAGTGGTCTCCTGTATATAATCTAACATCAGCTCCAACATTAAAACTTAAATTCTCTGTTAATTCAGTATTGAAGTTAGATACTAATCCATACCATTGGTGGTTGTTCACTGATGATCTTCTGATATAACCAGCACCAAGTGGCGCACCGTAATCACCACCTACACCAATTTGACCATTTTGTTGCTCGATGGCATAGTAGTCAATCTGTCCGTCTGAAGTTCTAATACGACCATTACCTCTAGGACCTGTTCCACCACCACGTCCCCATGATGCATAAAGAACAGTAGATAATTCTGACTTGTCAGATATTGTCCAATCCCAGTTTAAGTTCAT
>CAYZKX010000097.1:4321-6304 GCA_964479055.1 uncultured Flavobacteriaceae bacterium | reverse complement strand
ATAGAGAATGACCAACCACTATCGCTAAGTCCAGTGTCATATGACACAGTTCCTTTAAAATAGCTGTCATTACCACCTAAAAATCTAGCGAATCCACCTTTTTGTCTGTCGGTAGATTTCATAACCAAGTTGATGGTACCACCAACTGAAGAGATCGCAAGTTTAGAAGCACCAAGACCTCTTTGTACCTGAACACCATTAGCAATATCAGCGATACCTGCCCAGTTTGACCAGTATACTCTACCATCTTCCATACCATTAACCGGTTGTCCGTTTAATAATACCCCAATGTTAGTTTGGTCGAAACCTCTTAAGAAGATCTGAGAATCACCAAAACCAGTTTGTTGTTGAACATAAGTTGAAGGTGTGTTTTTCAAAATTTCAGTAACCTCAACGTTACCTACAGCTCTTTCTTGAATCTCGGTTTTCTTAATTGTCGATACAGCAACAGGAGTTCTTCTGTCTTCTGCTAAATCGATTACCCCAGAACCTGTGATCACAACTTCTTGTAATGAATTGGTGTCAGGGTTTAATACAATTGTTCCTAGATCAGTATCACCATCGAACGCAAGCGTTACAGAGCCATATCCTACAAACGAAACAACAACGTTACCAGATGATGCCTGTGTAGATAAGCTAAAATTACCATCAAAGTCAGTTGATACTCCATTAGAAGTACCCTCTTCAATGACGTTCGCACCAGGAAGTGGTGCGTTTAGATCTGAACCAGTTACAGTACCAGTAACTGTACTTTGTGCCATTGCTGTAACAGAAAAAATAAATGCTACAACCAATAACATCACTTGAGTAGTTTTTCTCATATTTAAATTAAATTGGTTTATAAGTTTGCTGCAAAATTATATATAATTAACCACTATTCATTAATAAAAGGTTAAGAATTATTTTGCTTTATGAAGTTAGTATTATATTGGCTCAACGTGACCAATATGAGAACAAGCTATTAACTATCTTATTAACAGAATTTTACTGTTTATTTTTGATGTGATTAATCAGGTTATTTGTTGAAGAATCATGATCAAGATTTGTTGCGTTTTCCAGATCACTAAGTACCTTGTCAGCCAATTTTTTACCTAATTCTACACCAAACTGATCATAACTATAAATATTCCATACAATCCCTTGCACAAAAATCTTGTGTTCGTATAGGGCAATAAGTTTACCTAAACTCTCTGGTGTAAGTTGGTCTATTAGAATTGTATTTGTTGGTCTATTGCCTTCAAAGTTCTTAAAAGGATCTTTATCTGATTTACCGGTTAACAGCGCTTCCGTTTGGGCAATAAAATTGGATATCAATTTGTTATGATGATCGGTGTCGCCATATAGAGATTGCTTAAAGGCAATGAAATCAGATGGTATTAACTTTGTCCCCTGATGCAGAAGTTGAAAAAAGGCGTGTTGCGAATTCGTGCCTGGTTCTCCCCAAATCACATTACCCGACTGGTATTTTATTCTATTTCCTTCACGATCCACACCTTTGCCATTGCTTTCCATTGAAGCTTGCTGGAGGTATGGCGTGAAATATTTTAAATATTGCGTATAGGCAATAACTGCTTCCGATTCGGTTTTAAAAAAGTTATTATACCAAATACTTAAACAAGCAAGAACTATTGGAATATTGGAACTAAAAGGTTGAATCTTAAAGTGACGGTCCATTTTTTGAGCACCTAACAGCAATTCTTCGAACTTGTCGAACCCTATCGCCAAACTTATACTGAGGCCTACAGCACTCCATAAGGAAAAGCGGCCACCAACCCAATCCCACATTGGAAAACAATTGTCTTCATCAATCCCAAAACGAATTACAGCGTCTATGTTTGATGACACCGCAACAAAATGATGAGGTATGGCATCATTAGGCATTGTTTTCAAAAACCACTCTCTAATGGTTTGTGCATTGGTCAAAGTTTCTTGCGTACTAAATGATTTTGAAACAATAATGAATAAAGTGGTTTCAGGGTTTAA